>CAZSJP010000107.1:0-9682 GCA_964606675.1 uncultured bacterium | reverse complement strand
GCAAGTGCACGCCATGTCTTCCGCTCCGAGTCCACGGCGTCTCGCGTCAAGGAGCTCCCGGGCCCGCTGACGTCTTTGCACGGAGCCATAGCCCGGCTCGTGCACCGCGGGGGGGCTCTCGATGCGGTGGTTGGTGCCCACTGCCAAGCCGCCGTCCGGTGGATGGGCGCGCACCCCTGTCGGGTCGGCCTCGACGAGGAAAGCGTTCGTGGCATCGGCAACCATGTACGCTATCGACCGAAGGTGTGGAACGGCTGCGATCGTCTCGACGGCCTCGTGCGCCGTCCGGCATCGCGTAGCGACGAGATCGACGACCAGATGCCACTGCATGCCGGGCTGGTGCGTTCCGACCGGTGGAAGCGAGGCTATGCATACGGCGAGACCGCTGTCGTTCATGGCGTCGCATAGCCCGCCCCAATGGTGGGTGTACCCGACCCGCGCCGGCTCCCCGTCCGGCGCTATGAGCCGTGCCTCGCACCACCGTCGGTCGGCGTACGCCCCATCGTAATTCCGGCCTACAAGTGTCGTGCCCGACGCTGTTGACTCAGGTGTTGCCGCCATCATGGTGCAGCCCCCTGCCAACGGCGCCGTCCGCCCGAAGTAGTAGCTGGCGAATCGGTCGGCGTCGAGTTCGCTACCCGCCAGCATCCCGTCGAACTCCTCGACCGCCCTCGGATGGAGTGCCAGCACTTGCTCTCTGCATGCTGCGCCGAAGCGACGGTCGTCCTCGGTGACCGTCGGCAGCGGCAGCCCGCGCGCTCTTCGCCCCTGCGCGAAGCCGATGTCTCGGCGGCATCCTCGAAGAACGATGGGATTCCGACTCATGGCAGGCCCGCAAATAGTCCGAGGGGTGTGGGCAGACCCACACCCCTCAGGAATCCTATGGAGGAACGCACTTTCGATGCAATCTCGTACGGCTTTGTGCGGCTAGCCGCCCCCGCCGCTGCCAGACTCATGCCCAAACACGAATATCTCAGCCGCTTCGGTCTCCGTGGTCCCATAGAACTTCTTGCTCGCGCGTGCGGCGCGAGGGCTCGACCGAGGGTCCGGGAACGAGTGGCTGATCGTGTAGTCCTCTACGGTTCGCGTCGAGTAGAGCACTTGCGCAACATTCGGGTCGCGCGTTAGTGTCATCGACATTTCGTCGCCGAACGTCAGCCCCAGATGTCGCTCGAGAATGCTGCGAATCCACGTCTGAGTCGTGTCCGAGTAGTTCGTCGTCGCTGGAAACGTCAGGATCGGGACCCAGACTATGGTTACCTCGGTCTCGTCGCTCGGCGGCAATTCGATCTTGTCCGTCACGCTCTCCACTGTGACCGACTGCACGCCGAAAACTGCGATGATGGCTGTGCTGTTGCCCTTGATTAGCATGTTCTTGCGGGCGGTAAGCGGCGTTCCCCCGGCGGGCCGGGTCGGCTTCGCCTGGGACTCTACCACAAGCGCGTCCCCAAGTAGCTCCCAAGTCCCCGTTGCCTCGTCGAATATGAACACAGAAATCGGCGTCGAGACGGGTACGCCGGTGAACGGAAGGCCGAACTCGATTGTCGACTCGCCGTTGATCTCGCCAGTGCCACTCAGGTCAACGAGCACCGTAGTGATCGGCCCGTATGACGCCGGCGGGACGGGGATCTTCTCCCCGGTGAGAGTCCCGACGGTGACCTGAATATCGCCGCTCACAACGCCTGGAGGAAACGTAACCGATGACTGAGCCAAACCAGGTATCGATCCCGTGGGAGCCGTGCCCCCGGCAGCACCGATCTGCGTTTGTTTGTAGTCGGCCAACGACTCCTCGGACACCTTCACAAGCTCGATGTCGTCAGTGAGCACCGACTGCTCGGTTACCAAAGCCCACGCGCTTCCGCCAAGATACGTGGACGCCGAGGCGAAGATCATATAGCTCCCGATGTCGGGTTTCGAGAAAATCGCCTCGCCCCCCGCGTTGGTCATCGTAGTCTCGAGCCACAATGCGCCGTTCGGCAGTAGCACGTACAGGCTTACCGTAGCGTCAATGTTTCCGGTAGCGTCCTTGAGGGGCCCTCCGTCCCCGTCGGTCACCTTCACGACTATGTCGACGTCGAATGGCTTGTAGCCGCTGGTATCGCCGCTTGTGACGCTTGCCTGGCACCCCCAGGCGACCGACAGCGCCAGCGCCGCCGCGACCAGCGGTACCCCGCCGGCCTTGCGTGTGTATCTCTTGAGCGCATTCATGTTGCGTCCCTCCATGAGATCGGCGTTACATGCTCAGCCGACTCGCGCGCGCCGACCGGCTGACTGCCGGCCGCCGTCCGTTTCTCCGTGGCAACGCGAATCAACTCTCTCACCTCCGCCTCGGTGAATACGCGCCATCTGCCCTGGTCGCGCAGCAGTGTGTCCTCTATCGCTCCGTGCTTGACCCAGCTGTAGTAGGTCGCCGTCGTCAGTGATGCCAGCGCGAGGGCTTCCCGGAATCTGTAGAGCCTCACGACTCGCCCGGAGGAGTCCTGGATGTACAACTCATCGGCGGCGCTGGTCTTTATCTGCTGCTCAATCAATCCCACTCCGACTCCTCGCTTCAGGCTCCCGGCCGACAAGCGGCCTTCAATATGTCCATGTGCGCCATGCCGCGGTGGGCGGTGGGAGCGATCATTGTCGACCGCGTCCACCTACCTCGTCTCTGTGCGACCCGCGCATTCTCAGTCCTCTGCTGGCTTCTCTGCCTGCAGCACGCCGCCGCATTTCGCCTATCCATGGACGCCTCGTGGCAGTTGCGCGCGGCGGCGTCAAGTCTGTGACCGCTGCGAATGGCGCGTCGTCCGGACTCTGTCGCACGTACCGCTCGTGGCTGTTTCAGACCCCTCGCGAACTTCCCATCGCGAGGCGGACCTCTCCTGCCGCAGCCGCGGCTACCCTTCTGCGCACCGGTACACCAATAACGGTACCTTTCGAATCATCTTAATGGGTATCGCACCGAAACAGCGAGCAACGCCCATGGAGCGCATTGTCGGCTCTGGGAGCCCGGAACGCGCTGCACAACAACGACCTGACCGATGTTCCTTATTCTACTAGCTCTCGACTACAGATGGTCGATACCCATCAAGCCATTTCAATGGGTATCACCCCATACGCTTCGAATATACAACCTCAATCGCGAATGTCAAGCGCTGCGGCGTCTTTTCTCAAAAGCGCGTCGTGGCGGCAAGATCGATCGACTCGGCCACGTTCGCTCTGAGAGATTCCGCAGACTCTCGATCGCTACCGGCCGGGCTGATCGGTGGGAGTACCACGACTCGCATCGTGCCGGGCGAGAGCCGCCACGACGTGACCCGATTTCGGTCGAACGCACCGATGAACGCAAGCGGCACAACGGGCACGCCGGCTCTGGCGGACACGCGGAACGCCCACAGGCCGAACGGCCCTCTAGCTCCGGTACGCGTGCGGTGACCTTCCGGAAACACCACGAGTGAGCCGCCGGAGGAAAGCAACGACTCCGCCCGTCGCATCGATGCGCGGCTGGCTTGCGGACTCGCGTGGCTGACCGACAGGTGTCCGAGCTTGCGGATTATCGAACCGTAGAGCGGCCAGCGGAAGTGCGTGTCCAACTCAATCCCCGGAATATGCCGCGGTAGAACTGCACCGAGCACCACCGGGTCGAACAGATTGACGTGGGGCGCTACGATCACTATCGGATCGTCGTCCGGTATCGCCCCCTCTACCTCGACGCGAATGCCGACCGCCCGCAGGAGCGCCCGACACCAGAACCGGACGAGTCCGAACAGCCGGTCGCGCCCGACGAAGATGGAGGCCATCAGCACTATGGGAGATCCGACGAGGAACACGGCCCAGCCGCGTGCCCACAAGAACGCGGATTGCACGGCGCCGATCACCGGAGCACCTTAAGCGCGCACGGCGCGACTTCGATCTCGACGGGCGTCGCCCCGATGCAGTCGCCATCCATCAGAAGAGGCAACGGGCGCTCCGCGGCGATGCGAACGGAGCGTCCTTTCGTGACGTTCACGGCCGGGTGATCGACGTGGGCGCCGGTGAAGATCAGCCGGAACGCGGCAACGAGTTTCAGGCGCGAGAGCGGACCGATCGCGATCACGTCCAGCAGTCCGTCGTCGACTATCGCATCGGGCGCGATTTGCATATTGCCGCCGGTGTATTGTGAATTGCCCACGTTCACCATCGTCATCGTCCCGTCGGCTGCCGAGCCGTCAACTTCGACCGTCATCGAGGGCGGGTTCAACCGAGCCAGCTCGATCATGACGCCGGCCGTGTATCCGAACTTGCCCAGGAACTTAAGGCGGCGATTCATCAGCGACCCCACGTCGGCGCCGAAGCCCACGATCAAGTTGTTCAGCGCCAAGCGCTCGTCGACCAACCATCCTTCGACGTCGTTGCCGCGCGCGAATCTGCATCGCATGAGATCGGTAGGCGATCCGTCGGCTCCGGAAGCAATTCTCTCGATCATCGCCTCGATGCTCTGCAAGCCGAAGTCGGCGAGGAACGAGTTGCCTGTTCCGAGCGGTATGGTTCCCAGCGTGGCCTCGGCCAGCGCGCCGGCGCGAGCGATGCCGTTCAGCACTTCGTTCACTGTACCTTCGCCGCCAACGGCGAGCAGGCGGGTCTGGCCCCGGCCGAGCGCTTCGCGCGCGAGCCGGATGCCGTCGCCGGGCTTCTCGGTGGAGACTGCCTCGACCGAGACGCCGCCGGAGCGGATCGTGTCGAGCACGCGCATGACCATCCTGCCGCACACGCCGTGCCCGGCCGCGGGGTTGACGATCGCGAACCAGTCGCTCATGGGGACATCTCTCGCCTATACAGTTGCGGGACGCCTTACCCGTATGGTGGGCTAGCCATAGGGTGGGCTAGATGGTTGCGGCCGACCATCGAATGTAACTTTGACTACGTCCATGTACGGGTCGGGCGGTTCGTCGGGCAGGCCGTGCAACCAAACCCGGTCGCCCTCCTGCTCGATGCGAGCCGTTCGTCCGTCGGCCAGCATCTCTGCCGACACAACCTTGCTGCCGCACCACGCGAACGCCAGTGTCGACCCGGGCCATCGCTCGACGAGCATGTAGACCGTGTTCCCGACGCCCGTCGACCACGCGACAGCCGGCGCACCGACCGCCGACGAGCCCGCGCCGTAGATCGCCTCACCGTTGACCCGCATCCATCGGCCCACGGCCTGCAGTCGCTCGACCGCCGCCTCGGGGAAACGTCCATCGGGCTCGGGCCCCACGTTGAGCAGGAAATTGCCGTCTTGCGCCACGCACGACGCGAGCAGCCGGATGATCTCCATGGGCGTCTTGTAGTTTCGGTCGTACTTGGCGTAGCCCCACGTGTCGTTCATCGTGTAGCACGCCTCCCACGCCCGCGCACCGGGCACGATGACGTTCTCCGGCGTGCCGAAGTCCTCATCGGGCCCCGCGCGGTTGTTGATGACGATATCGGGTTGGAGCCGCCTCGCCATGGCGTTCAGCTCTTCGGATCGCCACAGATCCCGGTCGTGCGGACGCAACATGTCGTACCAGAGGACGTCTACTTTGCCGTAGTTCGTGCAGAGCTCGCGCACTTGGGCGTGCGCCTGCTCGATCATCTCGGTGTAGGTATCGTCGGCTTGCACCAGATGCTGTGGCAGCACCTTCGGAAAACGCCAGTCTACCAGTGAGTAGTAGAGCCCCAGCGGCATATCGGCCCGATGGCACGCTTCCGCGAACTCGGCGATCAGATCGCGGCCACAGGCACTCTTCGGTGCTGTGAAGTCGGACGCACCGCTGTCGAATAGGCAGAACCCGTCGTGGTGGCGGGTCGTGAGCACCATGTACTTCATGCCGGCATCTCGTGCCGTGGCGACCCACAGATCGGGGTCGTACGCCTCCGGCACGAACTCATCGGCGAGGCGGGAATACTCCTCCAAAGGTATGTTCTCTTGGTACAGGAGCCATTCGCCTCTGCCCGGAATCGAGTACAGGCCCCAGTGGATGAACATCCCGAACCGTGCTTCGCGCCACCACGCGAGGCGATTGCCCGCCTTGTCTCCGCCCATCGTGCACTCCTTCATTCTTCCTGCTGAACTCTCGCTTCGCGCGGCCCGTCGCGGGCAGTTGCCCGCTGGTCCAAGTCGACTCACGGCACCTCGGGGCTGAACGCCAAACCGGCCAGCGGCTTCCCGTCGAGGTCCGTGAACCGCATGAAGAAACCCCATTGGTCGAGGCGGTTGTGCACCTTCACCATGATGCGCGTCTCGCCCGGTGCCAAGGTCACCTGCACTACGTCAGTATCGGGAACCACACCGCGCCCGCCCACGTACCGCCACACCTCCACGTCGCCGAACCGGACGGTCGCGTCGTCGTCGCTGCCGAACCTCATCTGTACGTGCTGCTCGACCGGGCTCGTGACGGTGCAGACGCCGTATGCGGTGCAGTCGTTCGAGAAGTGCGGCGAACCGTAGGTCTCCACGAGCCCGACGGCTCCCATCGTGGCCGCCTGCGTTGTCCACACTGCGACCGTACCCTTGCCGGGATACTCGGCGCCGAGGTCGAACTCGCTCTCCGGCGGGAATGACGCATCGATCCCACCGCCCTCGGCGTCGAACGGTCCGAGGAGGTGCAACGCAGGGACCACGCCGGCGATCGGGGTCGGCTTCTCCCAGTGCCCCTGCGGCTGGATGCGGATCGATGCCAGCTCGTCCGGCTCCGGCGGAACACGGAGCGCGCCCGTTGTCGCGATCTCGTCGCCGATTGAGCGGAGTTCGTCGACTATCGTCACGGAGTCGTTCCAGCCGTGAAACGTCCGATTCTCGGACATCACCGCGTAGCCGACGATTCCCGATGCGCCCTCTCGGACGAAATCCTCGACCTGTTCGCGGATCATCCACCGCTCCATCGGTCTCGAGGAGTTCACGTTGCGTTCGGACGTCTCGCGCTCCCAGAACCCCTGATAGATGCCGATAAACGGGATTCCGGGCACTTGAGCGCGCGCACCGGACAGGGTCCATTGCGCCGAGTAGCTGTTGAGGGTGCGGCGGTAGGTATCCCGGCCGAACGGGTAGTAGTAGAATGCGAGGATATCGCACGTTCCAGGTCCGAAGTTGCGCAGTGTGCCGACGCCGCTATGTCCGGCGCAGACAGCGTGGTCCGCGCCGTCGACCTCCTTGATGACGTCGTACAGGGCCTTGTTCGCCGAGAGCGTGTACCCGGGGCTGTCGTCCAGCACCCAGTAGCCCCAGAGGTTCGGTGAGTCCTTCACGCGGCGGATCTCGTCGGCGGCGAGTTCCGGCCAGAACAGGATGATCGCCGACTCGTGCTCGGCAGGCTCCGTGCCGTCGACACCACGCTCGCATCCGAGCAGTGCCCCGTCGGTCGCCTCGCGGTACCGGATCGACTCGTCGTCGATCTGCACGAGGTCCGACCCCTCCGGCGCACGCCCGTCGGCGATGGGTATCTCGGTTTCGGATGCCAGGATCGCACGCGTCAGCCTCGGGCGACCGTGCACGTGCCCGGCGATCGAGTACATGACCTTGATCCCGTTCTCGAAACAGAATCTGCCGAGCTCGGTGCTCGTGTCCACAACTGCGCCGCCGGTCACGACAAGGTTCATCCCGGCTTCGCGAACCGCTTCAAGTTCTGCGAGGTTACTGCCGCCGAACGTGCCGAACACGGGCTTGTCATCGATCTGAAACGCGGGATGCAGCTTCATCGATACGACTCCTTCTTCAGTGGCGGTTCCGCATCCCGCGACGGCGATCAGGGCTGCCGAAGCGAGAGCCAACACTCGGGCCATCGACATCTCTAGCCTCCTGTGTGAAACGCTATGTCACCGTCTGGCCGGTCGTACCGGTTGCCAAACGTACGTCGAACGGCCCATCACGTGAACTGCACGTCCGGGAGCCGCGGCTCGCCCTCGACGTCGATCTCGATGACTGTCATGTCGGGGTCCGGGGCGTATTGCGGCAAGTCGTGCAGCAGCACTCGCTGCCCGTGCTGCTCGACCCTCGCCTCCTGTCCCGTCGCGAGCAGCCGCGCGCCGGTGACTTTGTTCCCGCACCACGCGAACGGCACTGTCGACCCCGGCCATACGGTCACCAGGAAGTAGAGCGTATCGCCCGCTCGCGTGAAGCGCCCGATGTTCGATATCTCGATCGGCGCACTGCCGGCGCCGTAGACCGCCTCGCCGTTGGTCTGTAGCCATGCGCCGACTTTGCGCAGGCGCTCGACAGCGGGATCGGGGATGCGTCCGAGCGCGTCCGGTCCGACGTTGAGCAGCAGATTTCCATCGCCCGCCACGCACTGAGTGAGCATCTCGAGGATGCGCCTGGGAGACTTGTGCCCCTCCTCGCCGGGGACGTATCCCCACGCGTCGTTGATGGTCATGCATGCTTCCCACGGCCGATCTTGCGGTGCGATGTGCTGCTCCGGAGTGCCGAAATCGCCGCCTGAGTCGCTTCTGTCGTTGATGACGATGCCGGGCTGCAGTCTGCGGACCTCGGCGTTGAGTTCCTCCGACTGCCAGATTCCGCCCGGGAACGCGCCGTCGTACCAGAGGATGTCCAGCTTGCCGTAGTTGGAGCACAATTCGCGCACCTGCGCCCTGGCCTGCTCGGCCATCGGCTCGTAGATCGACATGTCTTCCTTGATCGGCAGGTGCGGCAGTTGTCCGGGGAATCGCCAGTCCTCCCACGAGTAATAGAACCCCATCCGCATCCCGGCGGCATGGCACGCTTCGGCGTACTCGGCGATCAGGTCGCGCCCACACGCGGTCTTCGGCGCGCTGAAGTCCGAGACTTCGCTGTCGAACAGACAGAACCCGTCGTGATGGCGCGTCGTGAGTACCATGTACTTCATACCCGCGTCCTGAGCGAGGGCAACCCACTCAGCCGGCCGGTATTCCGTCGGGTCGAACCGGTCGGCGAGTTTCGCGTACTCATCCTTCGGGATGTCCTCGACGTACATCACCCACTCGCCGCGCGCCGGAATCGCGTACAGCCCCCAGTGGATGAACATGCCGAAACGCGCTTCTCCCCACCACTTCATGTGGTCGGGCATCGCTATGTCGCTCACGCTTGTATCCCTCGTGCGGTGAGTTGGCGTCACATGTGGTAGCGCAGCTCTGGGAACCGCGGTTCGCCCTCGACCTCAAGCTCGATGACCGATATGTCGGGGTCGGGCGAGTATGCCGGCAAGTCGTGCAGCCAGACCCGGTCGCCTTTCTGCTCGATGCGCGCCTCGCCGCCGGTGGCGAGCACGCGCGCGCGAAGCACCCGATTGCCGACCCACGCGATGGCCAGGGTCCGGCCGGGCCACGCGTGCACCAGAAGATACAATCGGTCGCCGACCCTCGTAGCGCAACCCAGCGCGCTTGAGGGCCGGAGCACGCTGGGAGACGAACCGTAGATGGCTCTGCCGTTGACCCGCATCCACTTCCCGATGAGCCGAAGCCGGTCGGAAGCAGCCACCGGGATGCGCCCGCCGCTATCGGGGCCGACGTTCAGCAAGAGGTTGCCGCCTTGCCCGGCGCACGTGCAGAGCGTGCCCACAAGCTGCATGACGGTCTTGTAGTTCTTCTCGCTCGGAACGTATCCCCACTCGTCGTTGATCGTCACGCACGCTTCCCAGGGGCGGTCTTCGGGCTCGATGTTCTGCTCCGGCGTGCCGAAATCGCCGTCCGCTCCGCTTCTGTTGTTGATGAGGATATCCGGCTG
>CAZSJP010000106.1:0-9729 GCA_964606675.1 uncultured bacterium | reverse complement strand
CTGGCGTTCTCGCGGTAGTCCTCCGCGGGGCCGTGGGGCGCCATGACAATGAGCAGCGGGTGCGAAGCGGATATCTCGACTTTGAGCGGGGTCTTCATGTGACGGTCCTAACCTTTCCACGGTTTGGAAATCGCGGGCGATGGGAAGCGAGCGCAGAGCGCGCCGCCTGGCGGCCCGGGGGGAACGTACCGAATCGCGCCGGCGCGTCAAAGCGGGCGTGCCCTTTGCCTCGCGGCCGGAACTATGCCTCGTCACCCGGATGTCTTGACTACACATGTTGCCATGCCCCAGACCGATACGGTCGGCAACCGGCGTTCATGAAGGCAACGCGTACGGAGTGACTCAACCATGATGCAATACTCGACTGAAGCAGCAGAAAACGTCCAAATCGTCTATATAGAGCAGCCCGACCTACGGCTGGCGAACGGCGCGGACAAACTGTACGGCGTTCTTACCAGTCTCATCCATGCGACCGCGCGCCTCTTCGTGCTCGACATGCGGAAAGTGCGGCACATCGACAGTGCGGTGGTCGTTGGGATCCTCCGGGTGCACGAATATCTCCGCAAAGGGAACAAATCCGTGCAGGTCTACGGCGTCAGCGACCCGCACTGCGACTCGGTGATGCGTCTGACGGGGCTGCACAACGTCGTCGGCGTGTCTCGCGCGCCCCACCCGAGGCTGATGGAAGTAAGCGCCGGCGAAGGCATTTGACCCGAGCGGGCAACGCCTCCGACTGAAGCACACGACGCTGCACCGGGGTCGGGCCCCCGACTCCGGTGCAGCCGGGCCATGTCCGCGCCCCGGTCAGTAGGTGGCGAGGCGCTCGTACTCGTCGAGCATGATATGGTAGCTCTCGAGCGGCAGGCCGGTGAAGATGCAGTTCGACGACGAGAATATGTAACCGCCGCCCGGCTTCCCGTGTGTCATGCAGTATCGTACCGCTTCCCTGATCGGCTCCTCGTCATCGACCTCCTGCAAGAGCGCCGTCCGCACGTTGCCCATTAGCACCAGGTCGTCGCCGTGTTCGCGTTTGACCTCGGCGATGTCCATGTGCCCCTGCGGGTCGATCGACTGGTAGCCGTCGAGGCCCGTTGATACAAGCTGGTCGAGTATTAGCCGCAAGTCGCCGTCGGAGTGTAGTATCGCCGGGACGCCCAGGTCGTGCATCGCTCCGACGATCTCTGTCAGGTAGGGCGTCACGAACTCGGCGAACATCTCCGGGCTGATGAACGGCCCCTCGTTGAAGCCGTAATCGCTGTTGATGCAGATGAAGTCGAGCCCCTCGTCGACCTGGCGTTTCGCGTATTCTATGGACGAGTCTCGCTTGGACCGCGCCTTCCTATGCGCTTCGTCCGGGCGTTCGAAGAGCATGACGGCGAACTCGACCATGTCCCCGCCCGAAGGCATCCAGTAGGTGCCGGACCCGTTGAACCCGTACAGCATGATCCTGTCGCCAAAGCGTTTCCTGGCGCGCGGTGTCACTTCGCCGTCGAAGAAGCCGTGCAGGCCGGTGGGGAAGTCCATCGCCGCCCATCCGTAGCGATCGAGTATCAGCTCGCATATCTCGAAGTGTTCATCGAGGAGCCTTTCCCGCCCCGATTCGGTCGCTGCCTCCATCTCGGCCGCCGACGGCCACCGCCTGTCGAACGCCAACTCCGGTATCTGGAACACCAACTCGAAATGGGGCACCTTGTCGGGCACTCGGCCATCGAAAACGGCCTGCATACGCTGACGTGGTGTCATATTCGCGTTACCTCCGACGCCTCCGGCCGCGCGCAGAGCCACAGCGGCAGGGGAGCGGCTTGCTCAAGCATGGACGACGAACTTCGATCCGGCGTCTGCTATTGTACGCCTGCGCGAGGAGCAACCCAACCGGCGCCACTGGTGTTGCATGGAGCGCGGCGTGGCTCCCGCCATCGGGACCCCGTGCGGTCCATGGCTTGCGCATGGGGACAGAAGTGTGTATCATGTACTCAGTTGGATTACGGGCATCGTGCCTGTGCGAGCCAACGCTATATGCCTCAATAAACAGGAGCCTGCCATGTCAGGAACTACCCCCCACCGGGGCGGTGGCGACGTTGCGCTACCCCCGGACGCCAAAACGGAAACCCTCGGCGTCTCGTTCTTCGACCTCTCTCGCACGTCCGAGTGGAGTTCGTCCGAGGACGACGAACGCATCGCCTCATTCCTGCAACGCTTCTACGAGCTGTCCGCCGAGACGCTGGAACCTGCCGCCGTACGAATCGTGAAGTTCATCGGCGACGCCGGCCTGGCTGTGTTCACCACCGACTCCACCGAGTCCGCGGAATCCGCGGTGAACGCCCTCTGCGGCCTGGCCGAACGCGCTCGCGAACTTGCGCTCTCGTGCGGGATCGACTCGTATCTGAACGTGAGCATCCACGTGGGGCCGGTCGTCACGGGAACGTTCGGCTCGCCCGGCACGGCGCGTTTCGACGTGATCGGCAAGTCGGTCAACGTCGCCGCTCGCCTCGGTCGGCGCGGAGTGACACTTTCGGCGCAGGCGTTTCGATGCCTGGGCCCTGAGGGCCGCCAGAGGTTCGAGAAGATCTCCCAGCCGACCAACTATCGGCTCCGACGGTAGCGCGCGAGCGCTCGGTTGTAGCCACACCCGACACCGGAGGTCCCGATGGTTGTCTACCACGGAACGACGCGCCGACGCGCGGATCGGATACGAAGCATGGGTTTCGAACCGAAGCGGCCCTCGCGCCGCGTCTGGTTCGCCGAGAGCAGGCGCTATGCGCAGGGCCGCGCGAAAACGCAGGCTCGCCGTTCGCGCGACAGGCCGGTCGTGCTCACATGCGACATCGACCTGCTTAGCATGCGCGAGCGATACGGCGCGCGGAGAGTGCTACACCGGAGCAACGTGATCGCCATCGACGGCCACGTGCCTGTCACGGTGCTGAAGTCGTACATGGCCGACACGGATACTCCCGTGACGCCTACCGAGTTGGCCATATGGGTGAATCGTCTGCTGAACCTCAGAGCGCACAAGGGCGTCGGCCACCGCGATCCGGGGATTCTCAGGCTCTCGCAGTGGATGGAAAACCGCCTGAACGACCAGCGGACAGTCAAGCCCGGGGAGCTTGTCGAGATGGCCCGCCGATGGCTGCCGGAATACTTCGAGCACTTCGAGATCGACTCGAAGCGACTCAAAGCGTATCGCCGAGCCAAGCGACCCGGTGCGCAAGAGCAGATTGAGACGGTCGAGATCGACCTCATCCTCGAAGGGCCGCCGGCTGAGCACACCGATTGCGATCCGCTGGAGTCCGAAGCGCTGGATTGCCTGCTCAGCGACAACCCGAGGCGGCGCGCACGCGGTCTGGGTCTGCTCTCGAAGATCGAGGGTGTGGATGCGTTCGAATGGTGCGTGATGTGTCTCGACGATAGCAGCGTCGACGTAGTCGTAGCTGCGCTGCGGGCAATGCGGAAATGTGCCGATGGCAGCCCGGAGGCCATCATGCCTCTGGCAGATTCACGCGACCGGCAGGTTCGCGCGGCGGCCGTGGCGGCGCTGGCGAAGCACGCCGACGACGATGCGGCGTACTGGCTGGCTCGCGGCCTGAAGGACCCCGAAGTCTGCGTCCGTATGGAGGCTGTGGCGGTGTTGCCGGTTCTCGATCCGACTGAGCACCGGGGCGTGTACGAGTTGGCCCTGTACGACCCGCACCCGGAGGTCGCTCGCCGCGCGGAAGGATTGGTGGAGGGGAAGGGCTACCACAGAGCAGTCTGGTGACGGAGCGCCGCAGGGCGTCCTAAGCGCTCTTCAGTCGCTTCAGAACCGCCATGTCGTCGTCCGAGAGCGCGGGGTACTGGAAGATCGAGACCCCATCGGCCCCGCGCTCTTTGCATGCGGCGACCTGCTCGCCAAGCAGACCCGGCGAGAGTAGGGCCGAACCGGTGTCCTTGTACAGGTACAAGCCCTCCCACACCGGCACGCGGCCGTTCGCGTATGCGACGTGGGCGACCGTGCTCAGCGCCACCATGCGGAGCGAGGGGTTGTAGTTCATCGGGAAGACCATGTCGATCGTGCCCTCGGTGACCCAACGCTCCCAATCCTGCCCCTGCTCGTTCATGTAGTGAGGGTAGTCGCCGATGACGGCTGCCGACAGCGACACGCCTTCGCCGGCCGTCATCGCGTGCATGCGCGCCACGAACCCGGCGATTCTGTCGGCCTTCCATTTCGCCCAGACAACCGCCTCGGGGTCGTCCGGCGTGACGTCGGCGATGTCGACACCAAGTTCCCTCATCGCCGCAACGCACGAGGTGCATCTGCACCAGCCACCGGTCCTTATGTAGTCGAGATGCAGCCCGGCCGGACGGTACCGCGTCGTCAGGTCGCGATACAAGTCGAAGACATGATCCTGCACCTCCTGCCGGCACGCGCACATCCACTCGTGCCCGTGGAGGTCGTCGATGGTGCTGGCGGCGTCCGGGTTGGCGCGCATGAAACGAGACCCGGCCTGTTCGGCGAAGTCGATCAGCCACGGGTGGACCTCCATGCCGCGCTCCGATGCGCCCTCATTCAGAAGCGCAAGCGGGTCCCAGTCCGGATACGAAGCGACCGTGTCGGCGGCGTCGGTGACGAAATCCACGGTTCCGGGCATGTTCTTGACGCATGGGATCAGGACGTCGAACCCGGCCGCTGCGAGTCTGTCGAGGTGTGCGCGCATCTCGTCGGGGGTGCTGCCGAATTGCCGGATGTTGTGCGCCCACACGCTCAGTCCGAAGTCGCCCATCGTACACCTTCCTCGCAATCGCCGGTCTCAGTCGGGAATGGATACTATGCTTCGGCGGCGTCGGGGGGCAAGAGGCGGTGTCCGGACGAATGTCTGAGCATGAGTGGCCGCGCCAGCGGTTGCGGCGCGTCCCCGAGTCTAGCGCACCACTCGCCGAGCGATGCCGACCGGCCACGCACCGTACGTCAGGCCCACGGAGAAGCCGAGGCCACCGCTGTAGCCGATGTATGCTCCGATTCGCGAGTCCCCCAGGGACCCCGGTCGGAAGTTGATCTCCACATTGGGGCGCTCGACGCCTGTCTGGGACACGGAGAACAGCAGCGACTCATCCGTATCGACAAGCAGGACGATCCTTGGTTCGACCGACGCTTCCAGCAAGCGCATAGTGCGATCGTTCTTCCTCTCGTAGTTCGACGCCGAGTAGAGGAGCTTCTCTTCGAGATTCGTGGCACACGGGCCGGCGCCGACCGAGACACTGAGTCCGGACGCCCGTCGGTAGGAGAGTCCCCAGACGCCGTAGACGCCCCATGCGTAGAACGCGTGCCAGCGCTCGGACGTGGGTATGCCGACCTTGATGGCGTAGTTCTCGCCGGCGTTGATGACATCGAGAGTGGTGGGGTTGAGGAGCGCCTGCCCCCCCCAGTTCGAGAAGTGCAGGTCCCTGGCGAAGAACTCGGCGACGTCATCGAAGTAGAACAGAAGCCAGCCAAGAGGATTGAAGATCAGGATGTCCGCGATGGGATCGACCGAGTTACCTGTGTAGGATCCGTTTTCGTTCACCTCGTTCATGAACTGGAATGAGAAGGTAGTGAGGACCGCGAGCAGATAGGGGGACCGGTAGCCGTTCGCGTCGTACCACTCGGCCAACTGTCGACATACGAGGCCTTCGCCCACAAGATGGGACTGGTAGTTCGGCACCCACGGGCTGGAACCACGGCCAAGCCGGGTGGGAAACACCTCCTCTGCCCAGAAGTTGTGCCCGTCTCGCTGGTTGTAGTCCCCGATGATCCAGGGTGACTCCCACAGAAGGCGCCCGACGTTGCTGAACCCTGTGGCGTAATGCTGATCCAGCAGACCCCCCTTCACGAAGTGGCGGTAGTCGAATGCACCGTTCATGAAAGCGCTCAGGGGGGAGAACTGTGCGTCAGAGCCAACCGTGTTCTGCGGCCGGTAGACGTAGTGCTCCGCCAGCTGCCCCACGCCGGTGGGGGCAATGGCGAGTACAGCAACGAAGACCGCGCGCAGGGCGTGAGTCGCGGATGGCTCACGTGCCGTGTGGGGACCCGGCGCGGCAGGCGCTGGCAATAGTACGGATGGGCGGAAAGCGCGTCCAACGTTCATTGCGTGTACCCCCTTCGCGCTGCGCGTGCCCGGCGCGATGCCGGCTTGACACGTCCGTAGCGACGACAACCACGATGCTATATGGTTCAATCTACAGCGACGCATGCGGCGCAATATGACAGTGCAATGACGGTGCGATGGAGGTTAGATGAAGGCGCGATGGAGATTGGATGGAGGCTGCATGGAGGGAATGTAACCATGAGGCGATTGGGTGCAGCCGGGCAGATCGCTGCCACTATCTGCATGCCGACGCAGCGGCGCTCCCTTGCCTGACGGCGACGCCAAAGCGTCCGGGAGTACGCCCTCCGCTTCCGGGGGCCGAGCCGTTGCGAACCGGGGCTAGGGCGCGCGGCCGACGAACAAACCGACCGGCAGCACCTGGAACGAGATGCCGACGTGGAGGCCGAAGTCGTGGTTGTACGAAAGGTATGTCCCTATCGGCCAGTCCCACGCGGCTCCCGGGTAGAGGTTCATGATCGTGTGCAGTCCGTCGATGCCGACCTGCGACACGCTGAGCAAGAGCGACCCGTTCCGGTCGTAGAAGAACGCGAAGTTCGGCATCACGGACGAGGGCACAATGTCGGAGACTGGCCGCAAGTCGCCCCCAACATCCTTCAGGATCATCCGCTTGAGCCTCTTCGCCGCCACCCCGGCGCCGAACGAGTAGCTCTCCTTCTCGGCATTCTCGTACGACATACCCAGCGTCCCATGGACGTTGAACGCGTAGAAGAAGTGCCAACGATCGGACCTGGGCACGTTGTGCTTTATGACGAAGTTGCGGCCGGCGTTCGCAATCGCGAGGTTCGTCGGCGACATGACCGGTTGCGAATCCCACCGCGAGTAATGCAGCGTTGTGCCGAAGTACTCCGACACCGCGTCCGAGTAGAACAGCAGGTAGCCCAGCGGATTGAAGATGTACATGTCGGCAATCGGATCCACCGTGTCGCCCGTGAAATCACCGTTCTCGGTGACCTCGTTCGCGTACTGGAACAGCAGCGTCGTGATGATGGCGAAAGTGTACGGGAAGCGGTAGTCGCGCGCGTCGTACCATTCGGCCGATTCGCGGCAGACGAGCCCCTCGCCGATCAGGTGCGACTGGTAGTTCGGTATCCAAGGCATGTCGCTCAGCCCGAATCGGAGCGGGAACACTTGGTCGGTGATGAAGTTCTTGCCCTCATGTCTGTTGTACGCTCGTATCACTTCGAGCGGGCTGGCAAGGACCCTGTTGACGTTCTTCATGCCGTTGAGATAGTGCCGGTCGAGAAGGCTCCTCGTGCCGTAGCCGTCTCGGAGGAAGTCGCACGATCCGTTGACGAAAGCCTGGAGCGGCGTGAACATCGCGTCCGAGCCGAAGTCGTTCTCGGGATGGTATATGTGGTGCTCGCGCAATTGCCCCGGCGCTTCGGAAGCGCCGCCGAACAGAGCGATCGCGACGAATGCTATCAGACGCGGCAGTCTCGTCCGTGCGGGAATGCTCGCCCCGGTGGCCGAGCAGCAATCGCGCCGACGTGTGACGGGCCGAGTCGATGGGGTGAGAGCGGTCGATCGTGGTGTCATATTGCGCGGGATATATGTTGTGGCGGAGCCCTCGATGGAGCGTTCTGTCAGAACCGAATATCCGTAGAACAGCGGCTCCGTGCAACGGTTAGGCCGGCACCGTCGGCCTCGGTTGAGCCACCCTTCACTCTTCCTCCCCTTCTGCTGACGCAGTGCCATCGGTCTCGGAGCGCGGTTTGCCGAGTCTCTTCGTGTGCTGTGGAGCGGGGGATTCCATGATGTCGCACCAATGGGGAACCGTCGGATGAGCGGGGATATCCATACTGCTGTTACCGATCACGAAAAATCGCGACGCGAATCATGATATTGGGTGTTGCGGAGCGTGTCAGTAGTTGGCACGGATTACCTAGTTCTGCTTTCGGCCCGTTATCATGATTCAACTCACCCCCTGCGACCGTGGCCTGCCCGAGCCCGTTTCGAAGACCGACCGTCTCCACGCCGCGTGTGTCCGCCTGATCCGCAAGTACCATAGGCTGGCGTCCGGAGTGGAGCGGTTGACACGCGAGAGGCAGGCAGCGTAGGGAGTTCCAGCCTGGTTCCCAGTGAGGCCACCCCTTGCCCTCACGTCGCCGCCTACCCATCATTTCGTTGCGTCGTCTCTGCAGTCCGTTCTGACCGTCTGAGGGTATCGCTATGTGTCGAGCCTCTACTGCGCTACTTCTCGCTCTCTCTGCTGTGCTCTCGCGCGGCTGTTGGTGCCAGTTGCCGAGACACTGCGATGGGCGAGTCACCCGCAAGTGATTCGCTGCTACGAGATGGCCCCACCGAAGCGCTACATTTCCGCGACACGCGCCTCACACCAGCGAAGCCATCAAACCTGTCAACACGTCCCGCTGGGCGGCGCAGACTGAGAGGAGCGTCAGATGAAGGTACTAGAGGTGCTGGGCAGTAGGAACCCGGAGGGGCAGACGGCCAGAGCCGCCGGCGCGTTCGCGGCTGGGGCTTCCAGCAAAGGGGCCGACGTGGAGCAGGTCTTCTTGCCGGGCATGGATATCGGACGATGTCGCCAGTGCGACAACGAGGGATGGGGCATCTGCCGGATAGAGGGTCGGTGCGTCAATGAGGACGAGATGGTCGACGTCGTCGAGAAGATGACCGAAGCCCATGCCTTCGCGTTTGCGACGCCGGTGTACTTCTGCGACGTGAGCGAGAGCATGCGGACCTTCCTCGACAGGCTGCGCCGGATCTGCACGCAGCCTGATGGCCGAGCCAGGATCGCGGGGAAACCAGCCGTGGGCATATGCGTCGCAGGTGGAGCCGGCGGCGGTGGCCCCGAGTGCGCTGTCAGTCTGGAGAAGCATCTCTCGACCTCTGGCTTTGATGTGGTGGACATGGTGCCCGCCCGACGCCAGAACCTGCAGATGAAGCTTGACGTTCTGCGACTGACTGGGGAGTGGGTGTCTTCCGGGATGGTGTAGCCGCTCACGAACAACGACACACCGAGCAGTAGCCTCGGTGGATGCTCGATAGCGGGCGCGCGAAACAGCGCCTCATGCCGGGCTTTGGCGCCCGGCAGCTCCGGATGTACGATCAATCGAGCACCCGAGAGGTCGAGCCGGCGATCGCTTCGCCGCGCAGCAAGGGATCTTCAAGGATATGGGAGAAACGCCATGGCTAGCGGAAAGTCGAATAGCAGCATCACTGTAGGGGCGGTGCTGATGCTCGTTATATCGCTCCTGCTCTTCTGGTTGCCCGTGTTGGGGCCGCTGATCGCCGGAATCGTCGGTGGGAAGAAAGCCGGAGGAGTGATCGCCGGGGTAATCGCGGTCTTGCTGCCCGGCATCGTCCTCGGAGCGCTGCTGTTCGCTCTGGCATCGTCACTGACCGGGATACCGCTGGTGGGCGCCATCGCGGGCGCCGGGGGCCTGATGCTGATGCTGGCTCACACGGGCCCGATGTTCGTCGGAGCCATCATCGGCGGCTTCCTGGCCTGATCGGTAGGCGCCGTCCCACGGCGGGCCACTATGCCGTGATGTGGGACGGTGCCGATGCGCATGGGCGTCGGGGGTGGCGAGTGGTGTGTATCTGTATCGGCTGACGCACACCACGGCCGATAGAACTGCAGCGAATGCGG
>CAZSJP010000105.1:5690-9741 GCA_964606675.1 uncultured bacterium | reverse complement strand
CGAGCAGCTGCACCCAGACGAAGATGCCTTCGAGCGGCTGCGATTGGAGCAGCACCGACGTGGCCTGTACCGAACTGATGAGAACGGGCACCTCGATAGGGAACAATAGGAGCGGCAGGAGCCAGTCTCGCATCCTCGTCGCTGTCGCGATTCCGGCGAGCAGCGTGCCGATGCTGACTAGGCCCGCGGCGCCCAAGACGCACACTAGGGCCAACCACCCGACGTGTTGCGGCATCCCGATGTTGAAAAGTATGAGCGCCAACGGAACTACGATGGCCTCTACGAAAAGCAGAAAGATGAAGTTGCCGCACGCCTTGGCAAGGTACACCCAACTCCTGTCTGCGGGGCAGACCAAGAGCGCGCGGAAGCACTCGTCGTCGCGTTCCTGCGAAAGCGACCTGTTGAGCCCCAGCGTTCCGGCGAACGTCAGGGCGATCCACATGACGGCGCTGGCCGACCGGGCCGCACTGGCTGGTCGAATGCCCAGCGCGAAGCTGAATATCACGAGCACCAACAGGGAGAACGTGGCCATGACGAGCACGAGTTCCCGGCGTCGCCACTCCTGCCGAACGTCCTTCCAGAGTATCGCCCAGAAGACGCGCATCAGCTTCGCCCCGCCAGCATACGGTCGAGTGTCACGGAGAACTCCGCCATGCCGTCGGGCGAGACGTCCTCTTCGTGGCGAATCGAACCGCGATAGATGATCGCGGCACGGTCGGCCAGCGACCAGCCTTGCTCAAGCTGGTGTGTCACGACCAGAATCGTCCGACCATCGTTGCGGAGCGATCGCAGCCGGTCGCTGAAGAGCGATGCAGCATGCCGATCCAGCCCCGTGAACGGTTCATCCAGAAGGAGCACCGGCGGATCGGCAAGAAGCGCGCGCGCGATCGTGAGGCGCTGCCGCATCCCGCGCGAGAGTGTCCCCGCCTCCTGCGCGCTCCAACGTCGCAACTCGAACTCGTCGAGCACCGCGCCAACTCTGTCTTCGCCGACGCCGTACAGGCGTGCGAAGAAGCGCAGATTGTCGGCCACGGTCATTCGACCGTAGACCCACGGATGGTGCGAGATCACGCCGATCCGCCGCCGGACCTCCACACCGTCGCGCCGCACGTCGAAACCGGCCACCAACGCGCTTCCTTCGCTCGGCCGGATCAGCGTCGAGAGCACGCCGATAAGGGTCGACTTGCCGGCGCCGTTGGGGCCGAAGAGCGCCAGGCAGGCTCCGGCAGGGACGGTGAGGTCGAGCCCCTTCAGCGCGGGCACCCATCCGTAGCGCTTCGTTAGTCCGCGGATCTCGATGGCTGGATCGGGCATGCGGCCTACAGCTCTTCGTCTCTCAGGGCCGACGTGAGTTTCTTCTTCAGCTCTCGCCGCTGCTCAACGTACTCGCTCTCCTCGATGTCCTCGTTCTCGAATGCTTCGTCGAGCAGAGCGATCCGCTCCGCGAGCTCGTCGGCCTCGGCCGGCCTCGCGTCTGCATCCGATTCGGCCGCATCAGCCGGTTCGGCGATGTCGGGCGGCGCTAGATCGGCGCTCTCGGTATCGTTGTGTCTGCCTCGAGATGCGACAACGTACACTATCACGACGACCATCAGGATCGCGGCGAGGATCACGAGCCACGCGCCGGTCTCCATGCCTTCGCTGATGCCGGAGACCGCGATGCGTACCGGGGTGCCGGGCGGTATTCCGACACGCTCCATGTTCACAAGCGTCGGACCACCGGGTCCCATGGGGATCGGAGCCGCCTCAGCGCCTTCCACGTCAAGCTCGACTGACTCGCCCATAGACATCACGCTCAGCGAATGGACGTTGTAGTGCGATTCCTGGACGAACTCGGCGTCCCCGTCCCATGGCAGCACGTACGAGTACACCAGTGTGTCGGCCCCTGGGAAGAACGGAAATGTGGACGCGAACCCTTCCGGCGTCGTCGCGTTGTGGACGCCCAGCATGCCTTGCCGCACCTGGAAATCGCTCGCGGCGCCAGGGAGATGGAACCGGACGCCGATGCGCCTGCCGCCAGGTCCTTCAGCGGCGTCGCCGATGTAGATGGGACCCTCGTTGCGAACCACGGCTACAGTCGTGACCGTCAGGCCGCCTGGGTCCGGCGAGACGATCAGGTGCAGCTTCTGGATGAGTACCGCCTCATCCGACGACGTCGTATCGTGCACGGCCAGTACGGTGCTCGTTTCGGTTCCGCGGATCGCGACAGCCCCGCTCGATTGCGGCTGTCCCGCGAATCTGGTCTCGACGACGCATATGTCGCCCGAACCGACGTCTATGCGGGCGAATCGGAACGAGCCGTCGCGTCCCGATACGGACTCGCCCAGCACCACGACGCCCGAATCGCGAACGGCCCGCAACGTGATCGGAAGCCCCGCCACCGGCGACGCATCGCTCGACATATTGAGGACCTTGCCCGATATCGTGGCTCCGAGCGCCGTCGGAGGCAGAAGGCACATCAGGCCGACGATGGCGGCGATGCATGCACATGCGATGCTCGCCCGCCGACGTGTTTCAACGTGAATCATCCTTCATCCTCTGTTTCCGCTATAAGTTGGAGACCGCATTTCATGCAGAATCGCGCGTGAGACGGATTGGGCGTCTCGCAGTTTGGGCATTTCGTCTCTGGCTCCTCGGACGAGCGGCTCGCGACTCTCCGTCTGGCCGCCGCGATGCGCGCTTCCGCGTCTGCCGGACCAGCCTCGACCGCGGCCGACCGAGATCTCCCCGACGAGCCCTCGATCAGTTCGATGACGTCCGCTGCTTCGGCCTTCAACTGACCGACCGACCGGGAGTAGTCGTCCTCGGACAACTTGCCGACTCTGTAGTCGAACTCTGTCTCGCGGATGTCGTGGAACAACTGATCCCTGCGCAGCAGAAGGTCCGTTCCGCCGCCTGACGCCGCTCGGGCCGCGCTGCCGCCCGCTATCATGGGGAGCAGCACGAGCACGCCTACGCCCGCTACAAGGATGACGATAGAGAGAGTTGAGAGCATGTTTCGTCTTCCTGTACGGCTGCGCCTATCCGCGCGCCGTCTTCTGAGCCTTCTCGCGTTCCTTCTGCCGACGCTCGCGCCGGTCCGGCCACATAGCCACCACGGTCCCGGCCACCAAGATAAGCCCGCCATACCATATCCAGCTCACGAGCGGGTTGAACTTGACGCTCACGGCGGCGACGTCTCCCTCGGACGACAGCGATCCCAGCGTAAGGTAGATGTCGCGCCACGGCGTGTAGAGCAGCGTCGGCTTGGTCCAGCGCATCTCTTCGACCTTGTAGTGCTCCTGAACGACCTCGACGCGCTCGCTATGGCCGTCGGGGCGCGTCAGGCGCACGGCCACGGCCAGGACCGTCCGGTTCGGCTCGTCGTAGTTGCGGCTGCCGACCAACTCGAAGGTGTGTCTCTCGAACGACACGGGCTCGCCGGTGTGCAACACGAGGTCCGACGCTGCCTGGAACAGCCCCGAGCCGGTGATCCCCACCGCCATGGCAACTATTCCCAGATGCTCGATGTACCCGCCGTAGCGACGATTCTGACGGCTCACGAGGCGGCCGAGGGCTGCCGTTACTCCCTCGCCCGATATTGCGGCGCGAGCCTTAGTTCCACGATAGAACTCCTGGCAGATCGTGGCGAGAACGAAGGCGCTCAGCGCGAAAGTCGCGATCGCGTACCCGTTCGGCACGCCGAGGAGTGCAAGCCCGCCGGCAACCACAACGCCGGCCAGAATCGGGTAGAGGAAGTTACGCCGCAGATGGTCGCCGGCCGTGCGCCTCCAGGCGATCAGCGGACCCGCTCCCGTGAGCACCAACAGAGCCGCCCACATCGGCCACAGTATGCTGTTGAACCATTTCGGGCCGACTGTGACCTTCACGCCGCGGACCCACTCGCTGAGCAGCGGGAACGTCGTGCCGAAAAGGACGACGAACGCGACAACGGCCACCACGATCGGGGTGGCGATGAGGAGCAGCACGCCCACGCCGAGAGTCCGCCACGGTGAGCCGACGATGGTGTCGCGCGCGGTGTCGAACACCGCCTCCAGCACTCCCTCCGGGT
>CAZSJP010000105.1:0-5680 GCA_964606675.1 uncultured bacterium | reverse complement strand
GCCTCGCGCGAGAGCAACGATTCGAGCCTGTGCTCGCTTTCGAGTCGATCGAGTCGCGTGACTATGAGATACAGCGACGCGGCCATGATCACGAAGAGGAAGAGCAGGAACGACACGTTGAACGCCTCGCTCCTCGCAAACGCGTGCACTGACGATATCACGCCGCTGCGGGTCAGATACGTACCGAAGATCGTCGCGCCGAACGAAGCGGAGACGAGCACAACGTTCCAGACCTTCAACATGCCGCGCTTTTCCTGTATCATGACCGAATGCAGGAATGCCGTCGCGAGAAGCCAGGGGATGAATGACGCGTTCTCCACCGGATCCCATGCCCAGTAGCCGCCCCAACCGAGGGTAACGTAGGCCCACCATGCGCCGAGCAGGTTGCCCATCGAAAGGAAGAACCATGCGACGATGGTCCAGCGCCGCGTGACCATCAGCCAGGCCCCGTCGTTCTTGTTGGCGAGCAACGCGGCCATCGCGAACGCGAATGGGACCGACATTCCGACGAAGCCGAGATACAGCGCCGGCGGATGGAATACCATCGCCGGATTCTGGAGCTGCGGGTTAAGGCCCCTGCCCTCCGCGATGAAAGGCAAGCGCCAGAACGGATTACACGTCGCGTGCAAGGCCCCGCTGCCGTCCGTGAAGAACGCCTGCATTATCTGATAGAACGGATCGAGAACAGCGCTGCGCGGCATCGACTCGTCCACACGGAACAGGAAGACGACCAATATCATGAAGAAGGTGCTGATCGCCATCAGCACGCCCGCCGCGTTCGGGATCAGAGACGACGGGTTGTCTTTGTTCCGCCACACGGCCAGCACCGTGAACAGCGAAAGCATCCATACCCACAGCAGAAGCGACCCCGCATTGCCCGCCCAGAGGGCGGAAACGGCGTACTGCACCGGCAGGCTCACGCTCGTGTAGAGCGCCACGTACTCGACGCTCGTGTCGCGCACTGCCAGAAGATGTGCCAGGAGCACGATCGCGACAGTGAGCAATCCGAAGAAGGCAGCAACAGCCTGGTACGCCGATTCTACGAGCACCGGCGACGACTTGCGAGCACCGGCGAACGCCGCTCCGACCGCATAGCAGCATACCGGGAACGCCAGCAGAACCGCGTAGTGTCCCAACTCCGCCGGATGGAGGCCTATCTGCCGAGACCAACCGATCGTGGCGACTGTAATCAGCACAATGGACGTCCATATCCCACGGTATGCTGCCGCCGTGAGAGTAGACGAAGCCGATCGTCCGGCCGAGACTGCCGCGGCGATTGAGGCGCCAGTGGCCACGAACGCCAGTACGAGCACATAGTGGCCGAGGCCGCCAGCGCCCACGGGCATTTCCTGCGACCAGCCGAGCGCCACGATAACCATCACGGCCAGCGACACCCAAACACTCTTGAACGCCGCGCTCGCCATGGCCGACCACGACCGGAATGCGGCCACCATCGCAACGGCCAGGGAGCCGGCGCATGCGACAAACGCCATGTATATGAGCACCTGCGTGACAAATCCGCTCATGAAATCACCTATCTATCGAGACCGGGAAGATACCGACGACGTTGGCCGGTATCGGTCCTAGCTTGCATCGGCAGGATGGCTATCTTCCGGCAGCGCTTCGTACTTCGACGGACACTTCACGAGCAACTGAGTGGCGTTGACCGTGCCGCTCGACATATACTCGCCTTCTACGACCACGTCCGAGCCATCTCTGAACGCATCGGGGACAGCCGTGCCGACGTATCGAACCTGCATGGTGCTCAAGGAGTCTCCAAGCTCGAAGTCGATCGCCGGCACGCCACCGGACGCCGAATCGGCGCTTTGGCGAATCGACCCTCGCACCACTTTCCCGTTCACTCGCACGACGGTGTTGACGTACTCGGACGAGCTGGCCAGGAACTCCGACGGGGTGTGGTAGTAGTCGGTCGTGTACCCACTACGCGACGTGTTCGTCACGATCAGGACCGCGACCGCCCCCGCTACGAGCACAAGGCTTATCAATATCTTCACGTTATGTTTCGGCATTGCCCTCTTCCTTTGCCGCGCCCGATACGCGCGTCGGCACAGCTACTTGCGGTAGGCAATTCACCGCAAGCGCCAACCCGTGCCCGGGCCGCGCAACTGCTCCTTCAACCAAGCATCCTCTTCAGATCGACGATTGTGACCGCAAGCATCATGGCCAGGAGTATGACCATGCCCACCTGCTGGATTATGCCTTGCTGCCTCGCGCTCGGACGACGCCGAGTGACGGCTTCGAACGCGAAGAAACCAAGGTGACCGCCGTCGAGCACCGCCAACGGCAGAAGGTTGATGAACGCAAGATTGGCGCTCAGCACGGCGATGAGGTACACGTACGGCGCTAATCCCTTGTGGACGGCGTTGCCCGTTAGGGTGAATATTCCGATCGGCCCGGCAAGATACTCCGGTGAGATGGCGCGGGTCACCAACCCCTTGATGTATTTCACGAGCTTCACCGTGATGTCCCACGTCTGACCCGCTCCAACACCCAGCGCGTAGAGGGGCGAGAGGCGAACGCCGTCGCCCAGCCCGTTGCGTTCGACCTGCACAACCGGCGTGAGGAGCAGACTCTTCGTGGCGCCGTCGCGACGAACGACGATTGCGGTCTCCAGCCCTGGG
Organism: uncultured bacterium; assembly: GCA_964606675.1. Taxonomy (GTDB): domain Bacteria; phylum Latescibacterota; class MWCZ01; order MWCZ01; family MWCZ01; genus CAZSJP01. Next base: position 3,038 of record CAZSJP010000105.1, on the reverse strand, counting down.
CGCCGCCTGATCGCTTTGCTCATCTCGGACCATGATGCCACATTCTCGCCGGCCACTGAGATCACCAGGTCGCCGATTGCCATTCCGGCCACGTCGGCCGGCTCGAGTGGGATCACGCCGGCAACGGATGGAGCGACCTGCCACTCGATGCCGATCGACTCCATGTTCGCCAATTCCGGCTCCATCTCGATATTCAGCGTGTCGCCGGACGGCGTCTCCAGGGCCATCGTCACCGGCGAGCCATCGCCAATGGCTTCGTCAATCGACGCCCAATCGGAGACCGGGCTGCCGTTGATGCCCACCCACTGAGCGCCGGGCATCACGCCGAACTGCTCGGCCACCGATCCCGGCTCGACCGAAACGACGCTCATAGCAGGCCCTGGAGCGATTCCTATCTGACCGATCACCCCGTACTGGTTGTTCAGCACCGCGAGGACCAGCACGGCCAGCACGAAGTTCATCGCCGGTCCCGCCGCAACCACAGCCGACCGTGCCCAGATGGGCTGCTCGGAGAAATCCCACGGCTCGCCGGTGCGTTCGGCTTCGCCGAAATCGCTCTGTCCGGACATCCGGACGTATCCGCCGAAGGGCAGCCAGCGAACCGCGTACTCGGTCTCGCCACCGGAGAACGCCTCCTCCGGAAGCCCCCAGCTCCACTTGAGCGATCTGTACCGCCACCCGCCCCCAGGCGCGCGCCGGACAGCGATCAACGGCTGTCCGAAGAACAGGGAGAAGCTCTCGACGCGTATGCCGACGCTTTTGGCAACAATGAAGTGCCCCAACTCGTGCACAAGCACGAGCGCGCTCAGCGCACCCACGAAACCGACGATACTTTGGAGATCCACGGCAATCCTCTGTACGGGCAAGCCTCAAGGGCCGGCCTCAGCCTATTTCAGCAGCCAATGAAGTGGCGGTGGTCCGCGCCCATCGTTCGGCGTCCAGCACGTCGGCCAGCGATGGGTCGCGAGTGGCCGTGTGCTCCGACATAGTCCTCTCAACCAGCGGCACGATATCCACGAAACGTATGCGGCTCTTCATGAACAGCTCGACCGCTGTCTCGTCCGCGCCGCTCAGCACGGCCGGCATTGTCCCGCCCAACTCGGCGGCATGCCTTGCCAGATCCAACGCGTGGAAGCTCTTGGCATCCGGCTTCGCGAACGTCAGAGAGCCGATGGCGGGCAGATCGAGCTGCTCCGCCTGCGTCTGCACGCGGTCCGGGTAAGTCAGCGCGTATTGGATCGGCAACGTCATGTCCGGCACGCCCATCTGAGCCATCACCGAGCCATCGATGTACTCGATCAGCGAGTGGATTACCGATTGATGATGCACTACCACTTCGATCTTGCGCAGCGGCGTGTTGAAGAGCCACATGATCTCTATGAGCTCGAAGCCCTTGTTCATCAGCGTGGCCGAGTCGATCGTAACCTTCTGCCCCATCACCCACGTAGGGTGCGCGAGTGCCTGCGACGGCGTTATCTCCGCCAGTTCCTCCGGCGGGGTATCGCTGAACGGTCCGCCCGACGCGGTCAGGAGCACCCGCCTGATCTCCGCGCTGCGGCGCCCTGCGTCCAGGCACTGCCAGATCGCGCTTATCTCGCTATCGACCGGCAGCAAGCGAACTCGGTTCTCCTTCGCTTCGCGCGTGACGATGTCACCTGCGATCACCAGCGCTTCCTTATTGGCGAGCGCGACGTCCTTGCCAGCCTGGATCGCGGCGACGGTCGCCTCAACGCCGATGCCCCCCGTGAGGCCGTTAACGACCAGGTTCGCATCCTCGTGCGTTGCGACCGCGAGCAATCCCTCGTCGCCGACCCAGATGGTCGGCAACCAGTTACGCTCGGGGGCCGATCGAAGTTCCTGTCGGAGACATTGTGCAGCGTCCTCGGTGGCAACGCTGACGACGGCGGGCTTGAACACCCGAATCTGGTCCGCCAGCAACGGCCATTGGGTGCCAGCCGCCAATGCGGTCACTTCGAACCGGTCGCGCTGGCGGCCGGCTATCTGAAGGCAGGTCTGACCGATAGAGCCGGTCGATCCGAGAATAGCGAGTCGAGTAATCATAGCGGCTACGAGCGATCCTTCCTAACGACGTGGCTTGCGAGCGTGGCTCAGCCCCCCGCCACCAGCGAGCGTATGGTGATCCAGCACCAGGTCACGGGCAACGCGAAGAGGAAGCTGTCGAACCTGTCCAACACGCCGCCGTGTCCAGGTACCAGCCCCGATGCATCCTTGACCCCGACGTCGCGCTTCATCATCGACTCCACGAGGTCGCCAACCTGACTGAGAACGCCTATCGCCGCGGCAAACGCGAGGAGTTCGGTGAGGGACATCGCTTCGATCGCGAAGACCCACTTGCCGAAGCCGGCGCCAGCGAGCGCGCCGACGAAGCCGAACGCGGCGCCCTCCCACGACTTGTTCGGGCTGACGTTCGGTGCCAATCGGTGCGCGCCGAGCGTGCTTCCGCCGAAATAGGCCAGGGTGTCGATCAACCAAACCATGACGAGCGCCGTCGCGAGCAACTTGCATCCCTCAACGCCCGACATCGATCCACTTCCGCGCGAGATCGGCACCATCAGGCTGAACATCGCGACGTACGCGACGCCTAGAATCGAGGCGCCCGCGGTCCGCACGGCACCCTCTTGGCGCCAGTCGCCCACGAGCGTCAGCAGCAGCACGATGGGTACGAGCATTGCCACCGCGACGGCCCACGCCTCGTGGCCGCCCAGATACCATGCGCCAACGAGGCACGGCGGGGCCACGATCGTCAGGACCGAGAGCGCCTTCATGCGGCTAACGCCTGACAGACCGCGCCATTCCCATGCACCCAGCAACGCCAGGCCGGCGGCGAGCACCGCCGTGGCCATCCCGCCGGACAGCACCGCCCAGAGCACGAGCGGAATCGCCACCAGCGCGACCGCGACTCTGGCGGCGAGGTTCCTGAGGTCCAAACTCATGCGGCGGAGTCTTCTTGTGGGTCCATGAACAGCTGGTCGCCGGTCTTGCCGAATCGCCGCTGGCGATGTTGGAAGCTGTCGATG
>CAZSJP010000104.1:0-9741 GCA_964606675.1 uncultured bacterium | reverse complement strand
TGCCCGCGGCGGCGGCGGCGGCGACGTGGTCCGCGTGGCGGTTGGTCGGGCTCGTGACGATCACCGCGTCGATCCGACCGTCGCCGAGCAGGTCGTCGAGGTCAGGCACCCACCGCATGCCGTATCGCTCGGCGGAGGACCAACCACGGTCGTGGTCCTCGTCCCAGCAGGCTGCCAGTTCGACTTCGGGCATGGCGCTCAGTACGTCTGCGTACATCCCGGAATGGCCGTGAGCGAAGCTGATGAACGCGATGGATAGCGGCATTCCTGCCTCCGGCATCATGCGGGGTTGTGCGGTTGGCTCTTTCGGAAATGCTCGTGTCCGGGCGGAACCCGTGTGCATTCGCCGTCGTGCTGTTGAAGCAGCACTTCGCGCGTCTCGGTCATGCTGCCCACGATCGCGATCGGCGCGTCGAACTGGCGCCCGAACTCCGCGATCAGCGGTCCCGCATCGGCGGACGCGACCGTGAAGGCGAGAGCGTAGTCTTCCCCGGCCTCCAGCAGATATCTCATCGGATCGGCACGCGTTGCAGCGAGGAACCGTGCCAGATCTTCCGAGATGGGCAGGTCCGAGGGGCGAATGAGCGCACCCAGTCCGCTCTCGTCGCAGATGTGCCGCACGTCCGACCCAAGGCCATCGGAGACGTCTATCATGGCGCCGACCGATCCCGTCTTCGCTAGCCACGTGCCTTCCTCGGCCAGCGGCTCCGGCATCAGATGGCGTCTCCGAAGCGGCTCGGCGATCTCTTCAGCGACGACCGCGTTACCCATGATCGCGTCGAGGCCGGCGCCCGACTCGCCGAGCACGCCAGCCACCATCAGGGCGTCTCCGACGAACGCGCCGCTCCTGTAACGGATCGACTTCTGATGGGCGACGCCGATCAGCGTTACGCCAATCGTGAGGCCACCGACCGACGAGCACGTGTCGCCACCGACTATCTCGACGCTGAACCGGCTGGCGAGCGCGGCCATGCCGTCGTAGAACGATTCGACGTACTCGACCGTGCACCACTCGGGCGCCGCTATTGAGACTAGGGCCGCCCGAGGCTCGGCACCCATGGCGGCCACGTCGCTCAGGCTCACGGCGAGAGACTTGTGGCCAAGGGCTTCCGGGCTGGTCGAGTCTCGCAAGAAATGGACGCCCTCGACCAACGCGTCCGTCGTCACCACCTGAGCCATTCCGCCGGCCATGCCCAGAACGGCGCAATCGTCGCCGATGCCCCGGATCGCCCTCTGCCGCGACGACGCATCGCCGGACGACAGCCGAGCGGAGATACGCTCGATGAGACCAAGTTCGCCAAGCTCGCTTAGCAGCATCGCTCTATCACGAAAGTCTTCTCTCCGCGCATCAGGTCGTCATACGTCTCGCGATTCCGAACGACCTGCCATCGGTGGCCGTCGACCAGCACTTCCGCCGGCCTCGGGCGAGCGTTGTAGTTCGACGACATCGTGAACCCGTAGGCGCCGGCGCTCATCGCCGCGAGCACGTCGCCCTGGTCGGGCCGTGGCAACGCCCTTGCCCGGGCAAGCACGTCGCCCGTCTCGCAAATCGGCCCCACGACGTCTGCAGTCATCTCGTGCACATTCCGGGAGTAGAGAGGGGAGATGCGATGGTACGAGTCGTAGAGGCTCGGTCGGGCTAGATCGTTCATCCCGGCGTCGACAACCACGAACTCCTTTTCCTCATTACGTTTAAGATATAGCACCGTCGTCAGCATGCACCCAGCGTTGCCAACCATGGAGCGCCCAGGTTCCGTGACGATCGTGAGACCCGCACCGCCCAGCACCTCGCCCACAGCCGCGCTCCACTCGGCGGGGCTTGGAGGCTCCTCGGCATCGTACGTGATCCCCAGTCCGCCTCCGATGTCTATCATCCGTATCGCGATGCCAAGGCCGCGTATCTCTTCGATTAGCCCCAGCAGTCGCTCTGCCGCCTCGACGAACGGATCCACCGCGGTGAGGCCCGAGCCGATGTGAGCGTCGATGCCGACCACGTCGATCCACTCCATCGCCGCCGCGGCCTTGTAGGCCTCCACGGCACGAGAATGCGGTATGCCGAACTTGGCCGTTGCCAGCCCGGTCGCGACCTTTGGGTGTGTCTTGGGATCGACGTCGGGGTTGATGCGCAGCGAGACCGGCGCGCGACCGCCCTGTTCCTCGGCGACCCGGTCGAGGGTTTCCAGCTCGGCTTCAGACTCGACGTTGAAGGCCAATATGCCTTCGCGCAGAGCGTATCGCATCTCATCGGCCGTCTTGCCGACGCCGCTGAAAACGATCCGGTTGGCCGGGAAGGCAGCCGTAAGCGCGCGGTGAAGCTCGCCTCCGGACACGATATCGGCGCCGAGGCCGCGTCCGGCGAGTATGCTGAGCAGCGCCAGATTCGAGTTGGCTTTGACCGAGTAGCAGGTGAGGTGGTCGAGGTCGCCCCATGCGCCGTCGAGCGCCGCGGCGTGCCGTTCGAGCGTTCTGCGGCTGTAGACGTAGCACGGGGTACCGACTGTGTCGGCGATTCGCTGCAGATCGACTTCCTCGCAGTGTAATCTGTTGTCGATGTACGTGAAATAATCCATGGCAACTCGGTTCGGTAGGGCGAAGCGAGATCGTGGCGGCGCGCAAGCGTTCGCGCCGTCAGGGACATAACTTAAGGAAAGCCACAGTTGAGGAGGCGTCAAGAGGATGACATCGACACGCACGCCGAGCTACCGCATGAACTACGCCGAGTTTCTGCGGCTAGCGGAACTGCACCGTCGGCTCATCGGGCAGGTGGACCAGAGGATTGGTCTCGAGAAGTCGATATTGCGGAGATACATAGAGGAGCTGGACCGGCGGTTGCGATCATGCCCGACGGACTACTTCGCTCGGTGGCGGAAGGAATCGGCCACGCTGAGCAAGAATGCCGACGCTAGCGACGCCTCGACCGGAACCCCGCCTCGTTGAGCAGCACGATTGCGCGTTCGGCAGTGGCTTCGTCGCGGAATGCCATGCGGAACGTGCCACCCTCGCCTTCCCGGACCTTCAGCAGCTCGATGTCCATTATGTTGACGTCGTGCGCCGCAAGACCGCCGGAGATGGCCGCCAGCACTCCGGGCTCGTCGTTGCACCGGACGAGAACGTCGCACAGAGGACTGAGGAACCCCTTCGCGTCCTCGGGAATCGCGGCCCGGGTCGCATTCGCCCGCTCGAAGTGCCCGCCCATGTCATCCAGGTCGCGCTCGATAGTGGCCAGCAGCTCTCGAAACTCCCCGATCGCCTCGCGCACGGGGCCAGCATTCGTGGCGAGGATATCCTCCCACATGCCGTACGGGCTCGACGCGATGCGCGTCATGTCGCGGAACCCGCCCGCCGCCATCTGAAGATGGGCGGGCTCGACGTCGTTCCGATCGGCCACCAATTCCGTGAGCGCGAGCGCCAGCAGCTGCGGCAGATGGCTGATAGCGGCGGCGACTCTATCGTGGGTATCCGGCGAGAGCCGTATGACGCGTGCACCCAGCGCGCCAAGCCCGGACGCAAACGATTGCACGAGATCGTCGTCGGTGCTTGCGAGCGGCGTCAGCGCGTACATCGCGTTCTGGTAGAGGAACGGGTCTGCGGCAGCGACTCCGCTCTGTTCCGAGCCGGCCATCGGATGTCCGCCGATGAAGTCGACGCCGGGCCGTGCGACGCGGCCGTCGACAGCGCCCCTCCCACGCCGAGCGCCGACGTCGCTGACGAGGGTGCCTGGCTCGGCTGCGGACGCTACGCGAGGCAGAAGCTCGACGATCCTGCCGATGGGCGTGCACAGGAACACCACGCGCGCCGGCCGGACAAGGGCCTCCAACTCGTCGTACCCGCCGCCATCGTCTATGACGCCGAGGCGTATCGCGCTCTCGACCGTCTCAGGCCTGCTGATGCCGACAACATGCCTGGCGAGGCCGGCGCTCTTCAGGGCCAACGCCAGAGAGCCACCCATCAGACCGACTCCGACGATTGCCGTGGTCGACCAGTCGACTTTGGCGCTCATACCGGGATCCGTACCTCCGAGGGCCGGCGCACGCGCTCGGCGGGTGTGGTCACAACGCAACGTCCGCACTTGCGGCGTTCCGCCAGATGCGATCCATGCAACTTCTGAAATCGGGCAATCTCGTCTTCAGCAAGAGATATGCGCGCGTCGCGTCGAGCGAAATATCCGCCGGACGGCTTCGACCGTCGTCCCGGGCGGTGAGCCAACTGGCGCTTTCGAGCGGAACACCCAGGCGGCCGAGCCAATCCTCGCCCATGGTGGCACGCGATATCCGCTCCGTGCCGCCAACGTGCAACACGCCGCTAACGGTGTCGTCCGCAAGCTCCAGCAGCGCGTCCGAGAGCGTGTGGACGTCTATCGGCGAGCGCCATTCCTCGGATACGAACCAGAGGTGCCCGCCCTTGCGCGCGGCAGCCACGATGCCCGCAAGATGCGACCCACAGCCCGTCACGGGGAATCCGAGAGTGAGCGGAATCCTGACAACCAGCGCGAGCGAGGTACTGTCTTGGACGATCTCTTCCGCCAATACCTTGGTCCGGCCGTAGTGGTTGATCGGGTTGACCGGGTCGTCTTCGGTGTAGCCACCTTTCACACCGTCGAACACGTTGTCCGTGGAGATCGCCACGAGCCGTGCTCCGACCTCGAAGGACGCAGCCGCGACGTTCTTCGTGCCCTCGACGTTAACTGCGTCCGCCAAATCGTGATCGTCCTCGCAGAGGTCGATGTTCGACACTGCTGCCAGGTGGCAGACTGCGTCGGGGCGCGCCGCCGCGAACGCTCGCCGGACAGCCTCTGCGTCGGTTATGTCGAGCTCGATCCAGTCGATGCCGTCAAGGTCGGGCAGCCGGGTGTTGTACGTGGCGGTGACGTGTCGGTTGGCAGCGGCCGTACGGGCCAGATTGCCTCCGATGAATCCACTTCCTCCGGTGATAAGCAGGCGCTGCATTCGTCCCTCCGGGAAGCAGATGGTCCGCGGCCCCCGGTGCCCTTGCCACGGACGTCGTTGCCAACCGACTTCCGCCGGATGCCCCAGCTGTTATTCGTCGGATTCCATGCGCTGGTGCTCGATGCTGCGAGACTCGTCTATGATGGACTTGAACAGGCGGCAGATCGCTTCGTCGGATAGCGGGCCACCATTGCGGGCGACCACGGCGCCAAGGACCTTCGCTTCGCGCTCCGGATCGTACACGTCGGCGTTGGAGACCTGCTTGAGACGGCCGATCTCGACTGCGCACTGCGCACGCTCATTGAGAATTGAGACCAGCTGCGCGTCGACCTCGTCGATACGTCGTCGCCACTCGGAAATATCCATCACTTTCCCCCGTTGAGTGGAGCGGTCAGCGTCCGCACGAACCGACCGACGTCTTCGACCATCTCGTCGCTATCGCCACCGGCGCCAACGCGGCTGACGATCGCACTTCCCACTATCACACCTTCGGCGTACTCGGCGACCTCGGCGACGTGCTCCGGGGTCGATACTCCGAACCCAACGGCCACCGGCAGATCGGTCTTCTTGCGCAACGCGGCCAGCTTCGCGCTGAGGTCGTCGGCCAGCGACGCCTGCTCGCCGGTCACGCCGCGACGCGAGACATAGTAGACGAATCCGCTGCACGAATCAAGTATCAGATTCACGCGCTCCGGCTCAGTCGTGGGCGCGACGAGGAATATGGTGTCGAGCCCGGCATCCCGCATGAGCCCTCGGTATTCGCCCGCCTCTTCAGGCGGCACGTCGACCAGCAGCACACCGTCGACCCCGCTCTCGGCTGCGTCGCGGACGAAACGTTCGAGGCCGTAGGCGTACACCGGGTTGAAATACGTGAACAGCACGATGGGCACCGCGGTGCCGGCATCCCGGATATCCCGTACGGTCGCCAGCACGTCGGCCATCGACACGTGGTTGATCAGCGCCCTGTTGGCGGCTTCCTGATTCGCCACTCCGTCGGCCATCGGATCGGTGAACGGCACGCCGAACTCGACGATGTCTACGCCGGACCGCACGAACTCGTCCACGAGTTCCTTCGTTCTGGCGAGCGTCGGGTCTCCGCACGTTATGTAGGCGATGAACGCCGCGCGCCCCTCATCGCGGGTCCGCGCGAACACAGACTCTATAGCGTTTGACACACACTCATCCTTCCCGATCGGGCCGCAAGATGCCCGAACGACACACGCGCGGCAGAACGCGCCAATCTGCTTGTTGACTCCGGCTCGGTGGTGAAAGCGCGCGATCGCGTCTGAGCCGAGGCGATACCTATTCCCCTGCGTCCAGCGTCGGGAACCCGTACAGCCTGGCGGCACTGTCGTGCATGATGTTGCGCGCCACCTCGACGGCATCGTCTTCCGTCATCTCGTCGGCTTCGACACGCTCGGCCAGTACGCGCCGTATCGCGCGGCGCGCGAGGCGGGCGTGTGCATACGCTCCCTCTGCGAAATCGTAGTCGCCACCGAACGCCTGAATCTTGTTCAGTGGCACGCTTTCGAGCAGCTCGTGTAGAAGCCCGGTGGCCATCCGCGGCCCGATGATGTACGTCCATGCCATGTCGGGATAGACGTTGGGAAATACCTTGGCCAAGGTCACCCACTGCCTCGTGTACGGCCATCCGCCGTGCAAGAGCGAGAAACGCCCCCTCGGATACGTCATGAACAGGTCGACCAGGTGCGTCGGATCGCTGTTGGTAACGTCGTTGGCGTTGTCGTTCTGGAAGCCGGTATGGATCTGAACCGGCAGCCCTCGCTCGGTGGCCTGCTGGACGATCTGGTGGATCATGAAGTCCTGCAGCGGCTTCGCTTCCCCGAACCCTACCGGCGTATCGCCGTGCAGCCGACCGAGACGATTGAAGACCTCCTCCGCACGAGCGTAGATAGCGTTCTCAAACGACAGCGTCCGCTTGTACGCAAGAAATATCTTCACGCCGATCATGTGCTCTTCGGTACGCAGGTCGAATGCCCTGTCGAGCGCCGTCAAGAGATCGTTGAGCGAGGCGATCGAGACGTCGGTCTGGCGTTCAAGCGCGCGCAGGTCGGCCCGGTTCGCCGGCGTCGCGAAGTTATCGAATTGCGGCACCGGAAACAGGAAGTCCTGATCGCAGAACGTTGGCGATCCCGACCACACCGTCCGGCACGAAAGTGCGATGTTCGCCCGCTCGCGGAGCATCGTTTGGTAGTACCCGGGATGGGCGAACGACGATGCGTTACGGTTCAGCTCGTCGAACGTCTCCGGGGCGATACGCTCGACCCCGAACAGCTCCGTCGCCATCACGTTCAGTGCCTGACCGTAGCCGGTATGTCTGACGTACGGCCACAGGCGCAGGAAGGTATCGCGCTTCTCTTCGAACGACGCCTCGGACCGCCGGATTCGAACGATCTCCTCGGTCTGGTCGGCGGAGGTCATGTCGCAACTGACGTAGTGGAGGAAGCTGAAGAAGTCGGGCGAGCCGCCCAGGCTGGTCGCTTCGTCGACGAAATGCTCATGCGTGTCCAAGAGCGGGATGCCCTGCAGTTCCCGCGATAGGCGCTGGCGAAGTTCCAACATTGCCGACCTCCCGTAGTAGCGCCCTCGGCGGTCCCGCTGGCGCACCTGGAAACATAACTGCCGCGAGGCGTCGCGACCAGACCTCGTCACGCCGATGGTGCAGAGCCTTGCACCATCGGCGGTCGAACGGTTACCATAGGCACGTTTCGGACTCATACAGGGCGCAACCGGAGAACGTCGGGATGCACCACGACCATCCGATATACCCATCGATGACATGGCGGCCGCGCTGGTCCTGGCGTAGCTTACATAGATGGACGTGCGACTTCTAGTGCCGATCCGGTTGCAGCAGGATTGATCGAGGCAGGCCGTGGACGCACGTGGCGTTCATGGCCCTTATTCGTTGCGCGCCGATCCCGACCGAAACTTGAAGAGGGGAAAATGCCGAACAGCGAAGTCTTCCCGAATATCGACACGGCGCTCAGCCTGTCCGCCACCGGCACGATGCTGCCGGTGCATCGACGCATTCTGGCCGACACGGAGACCCCGGTGTCCGCGTTCATGAAGATCCGCGGTGAAGACGACTACGGGTTCCTCCTGGAGAGTGTCGAAGGCGGCGAGAAGGCCGCGCGCTACTCGTTTCTCGGCGTCGACCCGTTCCTGATCTTTCGCGCTCGCGGCACCGATTCGGTCGCGCTCGACAGACGCACCGACGAGCGCGACGAGCGGAGCAGCGACCCGATCGGTCACCTGCGCGAACTGCTCGACCGATACCAGGGGATCCATCTTGAGGGGCTACCCCGATTCTCCGGCGGCGCCGTCGGCTATCTCGGGTACGACACTGTCCGATGGGTCGAGCGGGTGCCGGACACCGGGGAAGACGATCTGAACCTCGACGACGCCGTGTTCATGTTCTTCGATACAGTTCTCGGGTTCGACAACATCGCTCATCAGATTATCCTGATCTCGAACATAGAGACCGGCGGCGATGCCGATGCGCTGCGCGCGAGGTACGCAACGGCGGAGCGGAAACTCGACCACCTCGAGAAGCTGCTGGCATACCCCGTGAACCCGAACCCCGTTCGAGGTGGCGGCGCGCTCGAGGTCAAGAGCAATACGACCCGCGAGACATTCGAGGAATCGGTCCGGAGCGTGAAAGACTATATCACCGCAGGAGACGCGTTCCAGGTTGTGGTGGCGCAACGTTTCCACACGAGCATCTCCGTCGGCCCGTTCGACGTCTACCGGCGATTGCGAATCGTCAATCCGTCTCCGAACATGTTCTACCTCGGCATGGGCGAGGTGCATGTCGCCGGGGCATCGCCCGAGATTCTGGTTCGAGTCGAGGGAGGCGTGGTGGAGGTCCGTCCTATCGCCGGCACTCGGCCACGCGGCGAAACGCCGGAGGAAGACGAACGTCTCGAGAAGGACCTGTTGGCCGATCCGAAGGAATGCGCGGAGCACCTCATGCTGATCGATCTCGGGAGGAACGACGTCGGCAGGGTCAGCGAGTACGGGACGGTTGAAGTCACCGAGCAGATGGTGGTCGAGCGATACAGCCACGTGATGCATATCGTCTCGAACGTCCGCGGTCGGCTCGCATCCGGCAAGGACAGGTTCGACGCGCTATTCTCCTGCTTCCCTGCAGGGACGCTCTCAGGCGCACCGAAAATCCGGGCGATGGAGATCATCGACGAACTGGAGCCTACGCGCCGAGGTCTCTACGGTGGAGCGGTAGGCTACTTCGACTTCGCAGGCAATCTCGATACGTGCATAGCGATCCGCACGATGGTCATAAAGGATGGTGTCGCGTACTTCCAGGCGGGCGCAGGCCTTGTGGCCGACAGCGTCCCTGCGACGGAATACGACGAATCGGTCAGCAAGGCGCGCGCGCTCGTACGGGCGATCGAGCTGGCCGAGCAGAGCTGACGGGCAGCGACAAGGCGCTGGACCGCCTCGACGCCCCGCCCAAGGAGGATTCACCATGTCCAAGTGGCGCAACGTGGTCTGCCACGATGGCGAACCGGATGCGGAGATGAAGCGGATCGATGAGATGGAAGCGGCGCTCGGGGACGTCCCGAGGGAGGTCGAGCGCGTACGTGGCCTGATATCGCGCTTCGACTCGGTCTCGCACTATCGCACGTTCGACAACATCGCGTTCCTGCTGGACGCGGTGGGTCGGAAGACGTACCCCGGCAGCCCCGCGGTCGACGTCCTCCACAGGGCGTGGGAGATCGACGACGAACGGCGCAGCCAAGCCAAAGGGTACGTG
>CAZSJP010000103.1:0-9758 GCA_964606675.1 uncultured bacterium | reverse complement strand
GATGAGCGTGGGCCGTCCGCAGGTGATAATGAAGGAGGAGGACGGGCGCCTGCTGGAGCCGATCGAGAACCTGTTCATCGACTGCGGCGACAGCTTCATCGGCGTCGTCTCCGAGAAGCTCACGCGCCGGAAAGCGCGGATGATGGGCCTCGTCAACCACGGCTTCGGCCGCGCGCGCCTCGAGTTCTCCATTCCGGCGCGATCGCTCATCGGGTATCGATCGGAGTTCCTCACCGACACCAAAGGCACCGGCATCATGAACTCGTATCTGCTCGGATACGAAGAGCACCGAGGCGACATGCCGGGCCGCCTTACCGGTTCGCTTGTCTCGATGAATCGCGGCGAGGCCGTGGCGTACGCTCTGTTCAACCTGGAGCCGCGCGGATCGCTCCTCGTCACGCCGAACGAACCCGTGTACGAGGGTATGATCGTCGGCGAGCACAACCGTGAGAACGACTTGGTCGTCAACCCGTGCAAGATGAAGAAGCTTAGCAACATGCGGGCCTCCGGCGCCGACGATGCGATCGTCCTCACGCCGGTGATGCCGATGACGCCGGAGCGAGCTATCGGGTTCATCAAGAACGACGAGATGGTCGAGGTGACGCCGAAATCGCTTCGCTTGCGAAAACGCAACGGAAACGGCCAGTGAGCCGTGGCGGAGTTGTGCCGACCATGATGGCGGCGCGGCCCGTAGTACCCTCCCCATCCCATTGCCCCGCCGGGACCCGATGCGCACATTGATTGCCCCGCCCCGGTGCGATCCCGCGCCGGTACGGCGGATGGCCGCATCCAGCCGCGAAGAAGGAGCACGTCATGTCCGATTCGATCCTCCACGTGGGCGTCGTTGGTATGGGCATCGGCCAGTGGCACGTCGAGAGCTTCTCCGCCACGCCGGGCTGCCGTGTCGTCGCGCTCTGCGACACCGACGATGCTCGGCTGAAGGAGGCCTCGTCGAAGCACGGGGTCGATAGGACCTATGCCGACTACCGGGAGCTCTGCCGGGCCGACGACGTGGACGTCGTCAGCGTCTGCGTGCCCAATTCGCTCCATTCCAAGATCGCCGTTGCCGCATTCGAGGCGGGCAAGCACGTCGTGTGCGAGAAGCCGTTGGCGAACACCGTCGCTAACGCGCGGGCGATAGTCGACGCGAAGAACAGTGCCGGCACGATCGGCATGACGGCCATGAAACTGCGCTACGGCCCCGAGGCGACGCACATTCGTCGGCAGCTCGACGACGGCGCGCTGGGTGATATCTACTACGGCTGGTCGACGTATCTGCGAGGTCTGGACGGCATCCCGATGCGGCCGTCGTTCACGCGGAAGGCATCGTCGGGCGGTGGCGCGCTGATCGACAACGGCGTGCACCTGCTCGACCTGACGTGGTATCTCATGGGTTGCCCCGACCCGGTCAGCGTCTGCGGCATGACGACGCAGGACCTCTCGCCCGTCGGGGCTGCGAACCGGGAGAAGGTCGCCGAGGCCGGTGGCAGTGAGTTCTTCGACGTCGAGGATTTCGGCTGCGGCATCGTGCGATTCGCCAACGGCGCGGCGGCGATGCTCGAAAACGGGTGGTCGACATTCGTCACCGAGCCGACGTTCAGCGTACGCGTTCTCGGCACCGAAGGCGGGGCGACTCTCGGGCCGTTCTCGGTCGCGACCGAGAAAGAAGGCGCTGCTATCGACCAGGCGCCGGAGGTCGACACGATCGACGCAGAGGACCAGTTCGCGCATTTCGCGCGGCGCGTTCGCGACGGCATACAACCGAATTCCACGATTGAGCAGGGGTATCGGATGGTGCAGATGCTGGCGGCTCTGTACGAATCGCACCGTACCGGCCGCTCTGTCGACGTCGCGGAGGTACGATGACGGGAACGCACGAGAACGACGACGGCACGAGGTCGCGCGTGCCGACCGTCGAGACGGTGGCCATCGGCACCGAGCTTGCGATGGGGCGCGTGCAGGATACGAACACCCACTGGATGATGGGGCAGATCGTCGCTCTCGGCGGACACCTGCGCCGAGCTACTATCGTCGAGGACGACCGGGCGGAGATCATAGGCGTCATCCGCGACTCCGTGGCACGCGGAACGAATTTCGTCATAGCAGGAGGTGGGCTTGGCCCGACGCCGGACGACATGACGTCCGAGTGCCTCGCCGAGCTCTGCGGCACGACGCTCGCCGTGCACGAGCCTACGCTGGACGACTACGTCGTGCGTCGCAATCTCGGAAGCCGAGAGGACCTGACGCCGAACCTTGTCCGCATGGCAACCGTCCCGGCAACCGCCAAGGTGCTGCCGAACCCGGCGGGTTGGGCGCCATGTATCGACATGAAGCTGGAGGACACGCGCATCTTCGCGCTTGCCGGCCCTCCGCACGAGCTGCAGGGCGTATTCACGGCACACGTCGCGCCGGCCATCGCCGAGGCCAGCGAGATTCATCGGCTGGCGGAGAGGGTGACGGTAGACGGCTATGAGTCCGAGCTCTCGCCGTTCATGCAAGAGGTGATGGGCAGGTTTCCGGGGTCGTACGTCAAGGGATACGTAGCCATGCGCCACGACGACGGCCTGCCGGTCGACATAGTCGTATCCGACGTCGACAAAGAGCGGGCGGCAGGAACCCTCCGCGCGGCGATCGCGGCGTTCGACGAGTTGCTCCGGGAGAACGGCAAGACGCTCACCAGGGCGAAGTAGCTTGCCCGGAAGCGACTGGGCTGCGGCGCGGTGCGGAATCCGGCAGGTCACTGCGGTGTTGCTACTGGGAGACACACGACACGCACTGCGGAGCCATCGTTGTGACCGACACCACCATAGTCATCTTCGGCGCCTCGGGCGACCTGACCGAGCGAAAGCTGTTGCCGGCTCTCTTCGGAAACTTCCGCAAGGGGCGTTTGCCGGAACAGACGCGAATCGTGGGAGTCTCTCGCAGCCGGCTCACCGACGCGGAGTTCCGCGAGAAGCTTAGAACGGGCATCCGGTCGCATGCATCCGACGTGTTCGACGAGGACGACTGGAGCCGCTTCTCGCAGCGCATCCACTATCGCGCAGGCGATGTCGGAACGCCTGAGAGCTACGTCGCGCTCGAGTCCTTCATCGCCACGATCGCTCCGGCCGATGACAACCGTCTCTACTACCTCTCCATAGCTCCCGACTTGTACCCGATCGCCGTGCGTGCGCTTGGAGACGCCGGCATGGCGCGCGAGAAGGCAGATGGTGGCCACCGACGTATCGTCGTCGAGAAGCCGTTCGGGCGCGATCTCGAATCGGCAGGGGCACTCAACCGCGCGCTGCACGATGTGTTCGACGAAGCCCAAGTCTATAGGATCGATCACTATCTGGGCAAGGAAACCGTGCAGAACATATTCGTGCTGCGCTTCGGCAATGCGATCTTCGAGCCGCTATGGAACCGGAGATACGTCGACCACGTGCAGATAACGGTCGCCGAGACGGACGGAGTCGGGCACCGAGCCGAGTTCTACGAGAGAGCCGGCGTCCTGCGTGACATGTTCCAGAATCATCTGATGCAGTTGCTCACACTCGTCGCGATGGAGCCACCGGCGGTGTACGAAGCCGACGCGCTCCGCAACGAGAAAGTGAAGGTGCTCGGCGCGATCCGTCCGATGGACCGCGAGCAGGTCTGCCGCAACACAATCCGCGCCCAGTACTCAGGATACCGGGGCGAGCCCGGCGTGGCGTCGGATACCGAAACGCCGACCTACGGCGCGGTCAGGTTGTTCATCGACAACTGGCGATGGCAAGGCGTGCCCTTCTTCCTCCGGTCGGGCAAACGCATGGCTGCCAGGGCATCGGAGATCAGCGTCCAATTCCGGCGCCCACCGCACCAGCTCTTCGGCTCACACTGCGAGTTGTTCACGAACTCGCTCAGCATGGTAATCCAGCCCAACGAGGGCATGCGCCTGCGGTTCGCGACGAAGGTCCCGGATGGCGGCATGGTGATGCAGCCGGCAGACATGGGTTTCACCTACGCCGAGTCGTTCAAGGGCACGTCGATCCCCGAGGCGTACGAAAGGCTTCTCCTCGATGCGCTCAACGGCGACGCGTCCCTGTTCGCCCGCAGCGACGAGATCGAGGTCGCCTGGCGGACCATCGACCCGATCGTCGATGCGTGGGCAAGTGCCGAGGCGCCCTTCATGGCCGACTACGAGCCGGGCTCGTGGGGGCCGGCAGAGGCAAATCGTCTCCTGGGAGACGTTGGGCGGCGCTGGATGGTCTCCAGCGAGAGTAGCGATGCGACCGATCCGGACGCCTGACGGACGCCAGGTCGAGGTGTATGAGTCGGCCGGGCGCCTGATCGAGGCTGTGGCCCACCGAACGGTGCATGCCATCGAAGCCGCCATCGCCGAGCGTGGCAGGTGCGCGTGGGCGCTCTCGGGCGGTCGGACGCCGGTGGACGCGTTCCGGAAGCTGGCGGCGGAACCGTACCGATCGTCGATGGAATGGGACCGGCTCGACGTGTTCTGGGGCGACGAGCGAGTCGTGCCGGCGGATCACGCGGAGAGCAACTACAATGCCGCGCGCGAGGCGCTACTCGATCGTGTCCCGTTGCCCGAGCGGAACGTACACCGCGTCCGGACCGGGCTAGGCGCCGATGGTGCGGCGGACGACTATGGACGAGTGCTGGGCGACGCTTTCGGCTCGGCGCGCCCGAGGTTCGGCCTGGTCTGGCTCGGCATGGGCGTCGATGGTCACACCGCATCGTTGTTTCCCGGTAGTGGGGCGGCTGGCGAGAGAGAGCGAATGGTTGCCGCCGTGCGCACCGATGATGGCGGCCCACAGCGCGTGACTCTGACCGTGCCGGCGCTTAACGCGGCACGCGAGACGCTGATACTCGTGTCCGGGGAGAGCAAGGCCGATATGCTGAGGCAGGTGTTGACGCGCGCGGAACCCACCGCGGCCTTGCCGGTCACGCTTGTGCGGCCGACCGAAGGCGTGCTCAGATGGATGGTCGACGCCGACGCCGCGCAACTGATTGAGTACGGCGCGGCACACGCGAATGCGAAAGAGGCTTCGGAATGCAGCAATTCGGGCTGATAGGGCTTGGTGTGATGGGACAGAACCTTGCGCTCAACGTCGAGCGGCAGGGCTACGGCGTCTCGGTGTACAACCGCACCGCGGACGTCACGAACGAGTTCCTCGCCGGCGCGGCATCGGGGAAGAACGTCATCGGGTTCGAGTCGCTGGCCGAGTTGGTCGCGTCTCTCTCCAAGCCGCGCCGCATCATGCTGATGGTGAAAGCCGGCCCGGCCGTGGACGCCGTCATCGACCAACTGCTGCCGCTTGTAGACGAAGGCGATCTGATAACCGACGGCGGCAACTCGCACTACCTCGACACCGAACGACGCGCGGAGAAGGTCGAAGGTCTGCGGATTGACTATCTGGGAATGGGCGTCTCGGGTGGCGAGGAGGGCGCGCTGTGGGGTCCGAGCATGATGCCAGGAGGCAGCAGAGGCGCATGGCACGACGTGCGAGACATGATGCAGAAGGTGGCTGCCAACGCCGAGGAAGACGGTGCCCCGTGCGTCGACTATATCGGCCCCGGCGGGGCGGGCCACTTCGTGAAGATGGTTCACAACGGGATCGAGTACGGCGACATGCAGCTGATCGCCGAATCGTACGACCTGCTGACGCGCGGGCTCGGCCTCGACGCGTCTGAGTGCCGGAACGTCTTCGCCGAGTGGGACGAGGGAGAGCTCTCGGGCTTCCTGATCGAGTTGACGGCGAACGTTCTCGGCAAACTCGACGACGCTACGGGCAAGCCGATGGTCGATGTCATCCTGGACCGCGCCGGTCAGAAAGGCACCGGCAAGTGGACGACTCAGGCGGCACTCGACCTCGGCGCTGCGGTGCCGACGATCACCGCGGCTGTCGATGCCCGCATCGTCTCGTCGATGAAGGAAGCGCGCGTCAGGGCATCGGGCACGCTCGAAGGCCCGACGGGCCGGTACGATGGAGACCGCGAGGTCTTCGTCGACGCGGTTCGGGACGCGTTGTATTCAGCGAAAATCTGCTGCTACGCGCAGGGCATGAGCCTGCTCGGGGCCGCATCGACGGAATATGGTTACGACCTCAACCCGGCATCCATCGCGAGAATATGGCGCGCGGGTTGTATCATCCGCGCAAGTCTTCTCGGCAGCATCGCCGCCGCATATGAAAGAGACCCCGAGATCGAGAGCCTGCTTGTTGACGACGAGTTCCGCGGCGCTTTGGGCGAAAGGCAGGAATCGTGGCGACACGCGGTCGCGACCGGCGTGGCGCTGGGGGTTCCAATGCCGGCAATGGCGTCGGCGCTCGCGTACTACGACTCGTACCGCAGCGAGAGGCTGCCGGCGAACCTGATCCAGGCGCAACGCGACTCCTTCGGCGCGCACACGTTTGAGCGTAACGACACAGCCGGAACCTTTCACGTCGACTGGTCGTCGAAATAGCCATGGAACCACCCGCCTGCAGGGCCGGTCCTATCGAGCGCGGCGACGCGACTCGCGGCACCACATAATATTCGGCACGATGTGAGCCACAGCACTAACATGCGTGCGGCGTCCGTGCTATATTAGTGAGCACTGGGGCGTCGCAGAAATCGCAGCGCCTTCGAGGGCCGGGGTTGGCCATGCCCCCCATGCCGATTCCGGCCCGCTTCCTCTCCACCGCACAACTCCTCTCCCACGAACGCGTAACTTGTCACGATCGGCGCTATCGCCCGCCGTATGCCGAGTCTGTCAAGGCCCATGCAGCGGCTGGGGGACCGGTCTTGCCGGTGTGATCCGGTCCGACATGAGTGTCGGTCCCACCATATTGTGTGGGCCGCTCGATGCGAAAGGGGTCCTTCGACCTCGGGCCGCTACCGCGGACGAGCCCGATAGGGCACGAAGTACGACGTTGCATTGTGCAACCGAGCCGCGTAGTTTGCGTAGCAGACTACTTAGGTGCGCTGTCGCCGCCATAGGCGGACACAGCGCACCAGGAGCGACGGCACATGGCGAAAGACAGCACGGAGGTCTGCGACCCCGCGACAGTAGGGACGCGCAAGCAGTTGTTCGTAGACAACTTCATCGTCGCTGAGGCAACGAACGTAACCCGCCGCCTGGGAACCGTCACCAAGGCCAACGAGGGCCGACCGGTGATGGAGCCCGATGAACGCGAATACCCACTCTACTTCGGCGTCTACTCCACCGTGCTGCGCGACGACGGCAGGTTCAAGATGTGGTACCTGGCGACTAACAGGCCACGGTACGACATCGGATACGCCGAGTCGGAAGATGGCATACACTGGGTGAGGCCCGACGTGGGATCCGACGGCAACTTCGTCTTCCAAGGGCACGGCTTCAGTTGCTTCGTCGACTCTCACGAGGATGACCCCGGTCACCGGTTCAAGGCTGCATACGGCCCCGCCGGCCAGTTCGAGAAGACTCAGAAAGCCGCCCACCTGGCGCACTCGCCGGACGGCATCCACTGGACCCCATACAACGACGGAAAGGCAGTTTTGCATCGCGTCATGACCCCTCATCCGCGAATCGAGGGCCGCAGCTACATCGTCGCGTCGGATACGTACAACCAGATAACTTGGGACAACGAAACGGAGTCGTATCGGCTCTTCACTCGCGACATCTACCAGGGACCTCAAACCGGAGGCGACCGGCGGGTGAGCCGCGGCTCTCGCAGCATGACCAATCCCGACGTGAAGGCGGACCCCACGGGGTGGGCGTTGGTTCGGAGCTGGGAGTTCGACCGCGAGGGGGCCGATGAATACGAGCGGCGGCAGATATACGCTCTGACGGACTGGGCGTACGAGGGCGTGCATTTCGCGCTGATGAGCGTGCTCTCAAGCGGCGGCTTGATCGACTTCTACGTCGGCACGAGCCGCGACGCGGACCATTGGGACTTCAGTTGGGTCTATGCCGGAGAGCCACTCGTACCGCCGGGCCAGGAAGGCTCGTTCGACGCGGCGGGTGCGTTTCCATCTTCACAGATCGCCACGTGGGACGACCGCCACTGGCTTTACTACGGCGCTATGGACCGGGGGCACAAGCACAAAGAAAACCGGATGTCGATCGGGCTTGCCACCTTGAGGCTCGACGGGTTCGTTTGCTTAGAAGGCGGCCCCGACCCCGGCGTGGTCGCGACGATACCGTTCAGGTTGGGTGGTCGAACGCTCGAACTCAACGCCGATACCACCGACGGCTGGGCATCCGTGGAAGTATTGGACTCGGCCGGTTCGGCCATCCCCGGGTTCTCGGGCGAGATACGAAGCGTCGACGGATTGCGGCTGCAGCCCGAATGGAAAGGGCACGGCGACCTGGAGCGTTTGATCGGGACAAAGGTACGCCTGCGGTTCAGCCTGCAGAACGCCCGCCTGTTTGCGTTCAAGGTCTCACCTTAGCGCTCCGGTGCGCGGCCACAACGGCGGGTCATCCCGAAGAGCCGCCAGCGGTGCCGCGCTACGTAGCCCCAACGAACCGGTAGACAGAGCGAGGAGCGAGTCGTGGAACATCCTTTCGCAATCAGGATCGCCGAGGAACTTGGAGTGGACCGCTTGGCCGAAGGCGTGCGGGTCGGATTGCCGTTTGCCGAGGGCGTGCTGACCGATTCCAGCTCCATCGCGCTTGCCTTGCCGGACGGCGAAGCGCAGGACGTGCAATGCCGGCCACTCTCTCATTGGCCCGACGGCTCGGCGCGCTGGCTGCTTGCGAGCTTCCAGGTAGGCGTTGCCGCCGAGTCGGAGGTCGTCGTCGACGTTCGGCCGGTGGCGCCTGCCTCTCAGACGCCGACACGCCCGCCCCTCGCCACGAAAGAGGGCGATGAGATACGCATCGACGCAGGCCCGGTTCGCGCGACGATCGGAGGCGAGAGCGCCGATTCCTTCGCCGTCGAGGACGGCGAGGGCCGCAAGCTGCTGAGCGAGGGTCCGCATCTCGTGATCCATACCAGCGACGGTGCCGTCTATCGGGCCGACATGCCCGACACGCTGGAGTTGGAGGAGAACGGCCCGATCTGCGCTTGCGCGTTCGTCGCCGGGCCTATGCGCGACGAAGCGGATCGATCTGTATTCCGGTATGAGACGCGTCTGTTCTTCTGGCGCGGACGCGCGGACGTCTCGGCCGAGCACACGTTCGTGAACGTCGGAACCGAGGAGATCGTCGAGGTCGACGAGGCGGCTATCGGACTACGTGCCGGCTCCGCATTCGAGGGCACGGTCGTCTGCGGCACGGGCGGGGGCGACGCTTCGTGCGTCGTCGGCTCGTTCGACCGCGGCGGGGCCGTCAACCTGAAACAGAACTGCTACTTCTGGCAGGAGGCCTGCAGGGCCGAGGACGGAACGCCCGACTACTGCGTGCTCGACGCCGATTTCAGCTACACGATTGCCGCCGACGGGGAGCGAGTCGCCGGCGGCGAGAAGGCACCCGGGTGGGCTATCGGATCGACCGTCGAGGGGACAGTCGGCGTCGCGGTGCGGGATTTCTGGCAGCACGGTCCCAAAGGGCTGAGCTTCGGCGCAGACGGGCTCATCGAGATATCCCTCGTGCCGCGCCCTAAGCGCGATCCATCCTCACCCCGTCCTTCCTACGGGCCGCTGGAGAAGTGGGTGCCCACGTGGGGCAGGGGAGCCGGCGCCCGCCAAGGTCTACTCGCCGACCTGGAGGCACGCGGCTACGACGGCCCTCCCCGAGATGCCCCAGTGCGGTTCGGTCGCACACGGGCCATCACGCACGATATCCTGTACGATTTCGGTCATACCGACGACGTCGA
>CAZSJP010000102.1:0-9786 GCA_964606675.1 uncultured bacterium | reverse complement strand
GACGTCTTCTGGATCGTCGGGGTTGAGTTGCAGGACCAATTCGCATGGGCGGAACTCGGAGGTATGTCTGGGGAAGAAGACGTATCCCACCGCGAACGCCCCCGGCGCGATGGGTTCGTCGGACCAACTCGCACGCACTATGGCGCGCCGCTGGTAATTCATCAGCGGCCCCATAACGTGGCTCTGGTAGTCGAGCACGTCGAAGAGCGCCAGCCCCGTGAGAGGCTCGCGGCCACCTTCGCTTTCGAGCACGAACTGCGTAGAGAGTATCTGCACTTCCGCGTTGGAGCGATTCTGCACGGTCACGCTGAACACGTCCCACCACGTCAGGCGGACGACGCCCTCAATGCCTCGGGACGAATCGTCCATATAGACGGCATCGAGCACGAGGCCCTCGCCATCGACGGTGGACCCGACGTACCCTTCGGGCGTGACGTAGTTGACCGAGGCACGCCCCCACAGCCAGCCGCAGCCAGCCGCCACGAACAGGAGCATGAGCACGCCCGACCGTAGCAGGATTTTCGGCACCCTGCGTCCCCCAGTGCGGACCACATTGTTGCGGCGCAATGCACGTTGCTGTTGCGATTCTCTTGAGAATACGCAGGGCGAGCCGATGGATGCAAGTGTTGCGGTCTCTGGCTTGCTCAACGGTCTCACCTTCATGACAGGCTCTGAACCAGGAGGAGATTGGTGTGCGGCGTCCCACCGAAGGGTATTCCCGCCGCGATTACCACCTGGTCGCCCGCACAAACCACACCGGTCCCTACAGCAGCCGCGGACACTTCCCGGACCATGTGATCCAACGAGCTGAGTTCGGGCAGCGCAACCGACACCACGCCCCAACTCGCGGTGAGCTGACGCGCGACGAGCGGATCGTGCGTTCCGGCGATGATCGGCGCCATGGGCCTGAAACGAGCCACGGTACGTGCAGTCATACCCGCGGTCGTGTATACGACTGCCGCGGATATGTCAAGGTCGGTGCAGAGCTGCGCGGTGCCGTGGCCGATGGCCTCCGACACACTGAATCGCCTCCTATCGACGCCGCGCTGAAAGACCGGCCTGTCGACGCTGGATGACTCGGCAGCCCGGATAATGCACGCCATCGTATCGACCGTTGCGACGGGATTGCGACCGATGGCCGTCTCGGCGCTCAGCATCACCGCGTCGGTGCCATCGAGTATGGCATTGGCAACGTCGGCCACTTCCGCGCGGGTGGGTATCGCGTTGGTCACCATGGATTCCAGCATCTGTGTCGCCGTGATCACCGGGCGCGACATCGCCCGGGCACGCGATATAAGGTCCTTCTGCACGAACGGCACTTCGGCAAGCTCGGTCTCAATGCCCAGATCGCCTCGCGCCACCATGATCCCGTCGGACTCCAGCAGGATCTCGTCGAAGTTGTCCAGCGCCTCGCGTTTCTCTATCTTGGCGATGATTTTCGCCGGATGCCCGTGCTGCTCTATCAGGCCCCGAAGCGTCTTGATGTCATCGGCCTCCCTCACGAACGACAGTGCAACGAAATCCGCACCTGCGTCGAGGGCGACCTCCAGGTCGAGCCGGTCCTTGTCCGTCAGCGACGGTACCCGGAGCGGAGTGGCGGGGAAATTGGCGCCCTTATGACTGCCGACCTCACCACCATGCTCTATCGTGCAGTGGACGTCGGCGCCCCGCATATCGTCGACGCGCGCCGTGACGGCACCGTCGTTCATCACTATCGGATCGCCACGCCGCACGTCACGGCTAAGGTATTCGTAGCCTATGGATAGCCGCTCGCGCGAACCGTCGACGTCGTCGCTGGTCAACACAACGCGATCGCCTTCGACCAGTTCCAGCGGCTCATCGACCACCCGCCCGAGCCTGATCTTGGGGCCGCAGAGGTCGGCGAGAATGCCGATCGGCGATCCGAAGCTGTCGGCGAGCGACCGTACGTGCCCCATCACCCTCCGATGGTCCTCGTGAGACCCATGGGAGAAGTTGACGCGCGCGACGTTCATCCCGGCCCCGACCAACTCGTCGATGGCACCCGGCGAGGACGTCTGTGGCCCGATTGTGCAGACAATTTTCGTCCGTCGAGGCATAGACCCCCGTGCGACAGGCCCCGTGTCCGGTTCCGACACGCCGAGCATCCGCATCCCGCTGGTTTCGAATGACCCTACCCCGTGCCGTAATTGACGGCACCCGACGGATCGATAATACCATACTAAGCCTTAACATGCAAGCTGTCGGCGCTCGGTCCGCCCGCAACTGAGTGCGGGGCATGCGCCTCGCCGGTCTCCAAGCGCAGGAGCCGTGCGCCCCTTTCTTCGGCCCGCGATCCATATTACAGTCAATCCGGCCAGCGCAGCGACTTTGCGGCGGCCGGCAGGCTACAACATGAGAGGACGCGCGGTGTCAACGGGAACGTCTTTGGAGCGAGACAACTCGGGAATCACGGTACGAGCGGTCGTGCTATCGCTGGCCGTCGCGGCACTGTCGGTGCTGTGGGTGATATACTCGGAGTTCATCGTGCATGCTTCGAGGCTGAACCTCTCGAACCAGCCCATGGCGAGCTTCGCATTGTTCGTGCTGGTCGTGGTTGTCAACGCGCTCGCAAGCGTTCGGTGGCCGGCTGCCGCGCTGCGCCCCGAAGAGCTTCTGGTCGTGTTCGTCGGCGGGTTCGTGGCCACGCCGTTGACAACGTCGAACATGCAGGACTGGTTGTTCTCCGCCGTGGCGACGCCGTACTACCTGGCGACCCCGGAGAACCGGTGGGCTGAGTTGCTCCTGCCGCACCTCAAGCGGTGGGCGGTCATCTCGGGCCCGGCCGACGAGTTGCGTTGGGCGTACGTGGGCATGCCTTCGGAGAGCGAGATACCGTGGCGAATCTGGGTGCTCCCGATGTTCTGGTGGAGCTGCTTCCTCGCCTCGGTGTTCACGGTGTCGGCGTCGATCTCGGTGTTCCTCCGCCGGCAATGGGCCGACTACGAACGACTCGTGTTCCCGCTGGTGCAGCTGCCGGTGGAGATGCTCGAGCGCGCAGGGGGCCGCACCGGCTTGCCGGCAATGCTCCGCTCGCGTCTCTTCTGGGCCGGAGTCGCCCTTCCATGCGGAATCGTGTTGTGGAACGCGATCGGGTATTCCGTCCGGGGGTTTCCGCACATCGGGCTGATGGACCCGGTCTGGATGACGTTGTTCCGAGGATATCCGCAGCTATACACGAAGATCAACTTCTACGCGATGGGGTTCGCGTTTCTTGTCGACACGAGGATCCTGTTCAGCATATGGGCGTTCTGGCTGATCGGTTTCCTGCAGATCGGACTCAGCGACCGGGTAGGCATCTCGCTGGGCGCGCCGGGCGATCTGATGGGCGGCCAGGATGCGATCACGAGTTGGGTGGGCTTCGGCGCGCTGATCGTGCTTGTGTTGTGGGGCCTGTGGATGGCGCGGCAGCATCTTGCGGCCGTCTGGCAGGCGGTGTTCCACGGCGGTGACGGATCGGACGAAGAGGTCGAGTTGCTGCCGTTCAGGTGGGCGACGGCGGGTCTCGTGGCCGGGCTAGCGTACATGGCGTTCTGGCTGCACCATCTTGGGATGACGTGGACCGTCGTCGCGCTGTTCGTGCTCGCGATGCTCGTCGCCGACATCGGCATGGCGCGGATGATGGCGCAGACCGGGCTGATATACGTCCGTGCGCCGCTGACGGCGAATCTGTTCGCCCTGTTCACCGTTGGGTCGGCCAACCTGCCCCCGGAGACGCTCGGCGCCCTCGGGGGCACGTATACAGTGACGGCCTTCAACAAGGGCATGTTCGTCCCGTATCTGATCCACGTCGCGAAGCTAGTGCCATCGATAGGACGATACGGACGAGGGGTGTTCAAGCTGCTCGTGTCGGCGACGGTATTGGCGATGCTGGTCGGCCTCTGGTATACGATCGAGCAGAGCTATCGGATTGGCTCGACGGGGTTCGGAAGCTGGCCCTACTACCTGCACGGCCAGATGATCTACCAGCCGATGGTCAACAACATGACGCAGCCGGCCCCGGCGGACCTCTGGCGGCTTATGTGCCTCGGCGTCGGCGCAGTCCTGATGGCGGGGCTAACGCTCGCCCACTACCGCTTGCCCTGGTGGCCGCTGCACCCCCTCGGATTCCCGATGTACACTACGTGGAGCGTCCGAACGACGGCGTTCACCATCTTCCTGGTGTGGGTCGCAAAGACCGTCATCATGCGCTTTGGCGGGATGCAGGCCTACGAGCGGACGAAGCCGTTCTTCATCGGCATCCCGATCGGCTACACGCTGGGTGTCGCCATCTCATTCGTGGTTGATCTGATCTGGTACCCCGGCGCGGGGAACGCCCACCAGTTGCACACATGGTAGGCGTCGGCGCCTGCGGGGCCGTTACAGTCGCGTCGTCCGAGCGTGACTGCGAGCGAGGCACCCCTAGTCCAGCTCCAGCAGCTTGATCGCATTGGCTCGCGCGATCTTCCCGAACACGTGGCCGTCGATTCGTCCCGAGTCCCGGAACCGCAGAAGTAGATCGACCAGCGGAGTCGGCGTATCGGGCGCGCAGATGTCCGTCCCGAATAGCAGCCTGTCCTGGAACTCGCTCAGGAACTTGGCGGCGTAGTCTCCGTCTCGCGCCAGGGCGTTGTGGCCGCTGCCTGCCGAAAGATCGCCGTAGAGGTTCTCGTAGTTCCGCATCAGCTTCGGCACCACGCCCTCGTCGGCGATGGGGCGGTTCGGGTAGCCGGCTCTCTCGCCAGGGGTGTCAAGCGGCGCCATCTCGGCCCAGAACGCCTGCGAATGCCCCAGGAGGCGCAGACGAGGAAACGAACGCAGCGTATCCTCAAGCTGAGGCAGGCCGGGGTCGTCATAGAGACCGTAGTGCCCACCGACGTAGGGCGCGATGTGGAACGTCAGTGGGAACCCGACGTCTTGTGCGTGCCGGAAGAGATTGCGGACCATCGGATGCCGGAACGGCATGTTCGGCGCTACCTCGCCGATCCCCTTGCATCCCCTATCGCGGTAGTGGCGCATCAGGTCGCCCAGAGGTGCGTCCGGCGAGTTGGCCAGCGCGCGCGGATCGATGTTGCAGAACGGAACGATGCGACCGGTCCGTTCCGCCATCTCGATCACGTCCTCGTTGGACTGCGGATGGTACGTGCACTCGGGGTTGACGCTCGGCAGCACGACGCCCTTCTCGATTCCGAGAGCGTCGTATCGCTCGATCAGTTCCTCAGGCGTAGCGTAAGCAGGCTTGCCACCGCGAAGCGGCCCCGGCAACCGGCGCGCGTGGACGTGGATATCTACGAACATGGTGTGCGCCCCTTTCTTGCCTCACCGGCCGAGGCGTCGAGCCGCGTGCTAGTTGTCGTCGGACGATACGAAGCGGTATAGCCGCGCCGGACGATGGGGTCCGCTGCGACGTTCGGTGTCGGATTCCTCCAGCCAGTCCTTGCCGCGCATCCTCTTGCGGAAATTGCGCTTGTCGAGTGGCGTGCCGAGGATCGTTTCGTACACGCTCTGAAGCTCCGAGAGCGTGAAACGCCCCGGCAGGAACTCGATGCCTACCGGCGTGTAGTCGAGCTTGTTTCGCAGGCGTTCGAGCGCGTAGTCCACAATGCGCTCGTGATCGAACGCAAGCGGCGCCATTGGCGAAACCGGAACCCAGCCGATGTCTGCCTCGGCGCCGTCCGCGCGCAGAATCGTTACCGTGTCGACCGGCACAAGCGCGTAGTAGGCCACCGTGACGACCCTCCCGCGAGGGTCCCGGTCGTGCTGGCCGAACGTGTAGAGCTGCTCCAGGAATATGTCCGAAACGCCGGTCTTCTGCCGAAGCGTTCTGCGAGCGGCGTCTTCGAGCGACTCACGGCTCCGGATTAGCCCCCCCGGCAGCGACCACACGCCGGCGAACGGCTCGTGCCGACGCCGCACGAGCAGAACGCGCAACGAGTCGTCCACTATGGTCAGAACTACCAGATCGACGCTGATCGCCGGTCCGCCCGCAACCGACGCGCCATCGGACTGCCCGGACCCACCGGGCCACCCGGCCTGTGACTCTTCCATCTACCGGCCTCTCCTGTTCCGCGATGCCAACCACGCCGCATATTCCGTCGCCCCGAACGTACGGGCTGCCACGTAGGTCCGAGCCCCGCTTGCGCGGGGCACCCCGAACCTACGAGGCGGGCACTTAGTGTGTCAAGGACACGAAGGCCTTCGCACGGCCCGTCTCGGACGGCGAATTCCGGCGCCTCGCCCGCACGGTTGCCCCCGCTCGGCTTCGCGGGCATTCTGATAGGCAGGATCGACAGAGTGGAACTCTCACGCGCGAGCCACGATAAGGAGCGATTGAGCAATGACTGACGAGACGGGAGCACTCCGCATCGACTCGTTTGGTGCGAATGGTGACGGCACTCACGACGATGGGGCGGCCATACAGGCTGCTATCGACGCGTGCGCGGATCAGGGCGGCGGAACAGTCTTCGCGCCGCCGGGCACGTATCGCGTGAATGGCACTCTGAATGTGCGCGAGAAGGTAAGCCTGCGCGGCGCGGGCGGCGCGATAGACGGCTGGGGCATGCCGACAAGCCTGCATGCATTCAGCTACGAGAGCGAGTTCATAACGCTTGAAGCCGGCGCCGGCGTGCAGAACCTGGACGTGTTCTACCCGGAGCAGGTGCTTGAGGCCGGCAAGGTCCGCGCGTATCCGTATACGATCAAGGCACCCGTCGACGACTGCCACGTGATCGGCGTCTCCCTGCGCAACTCGTACAACGGGATCGACCTGGATCGGTCGGCGCGGCACTTGATACGCGACGTTCACGGCAGCCCGCTGAATATCGGGATTTACGTCGACCGATGCTACGACATCGGACGTATCGAGAACGTGCATTTCTGGCCGTTCATGGGTCCGGAGAAGCACAGAGCTTTTTACTTCGACTACATGCCGCAGGTGGCGACGGCGTTCGTGTTCGGGCGCACCGATTGGCAGTACGTACTCAACACGTTCTGCTGGGGGTACAAGATCGGCTACCACTTCGCCGAGACCGAGCACGGCTCGTGCAACGGCAACTTCCAGGGGATCGGCGCCGACGCGGCCGTGTACAGCGTGGTTGTCGACCAGGTGCAACACGGCGGGCTGCTAATCTCGAACGGCGAGTTCGTGGCGATGGAGTCGGGCGACTCGGCCGCGTTGGTAGTCAACGAAACGAACACCGGTCACGTATCCCTGGATAACTGCGCGGTGTGGGGTCCCTCGCACCAAGTCGCGCGCATCGCCGGCACGGGGTCGGTGAACATTGCCTCGTGCACTTTCGTCCACAACGACAAGAACGAGGTCGACGCTCCCGCGATCGAGTGCACCGGCGGGAGCCTGTCGGTATCGAGCAGCCACTTCCGAATGCCGATGAACAAGGCGATGACCGCACCGCAAGTCGCGATTCGCGAGGGCACCGAGTCGGCAGTGGTCTTCGGCAACATGTGCGAGGGGCCGTGGCGCGCGGCGAACGAGATCGGCGACCGCGCCGAGATCGGCATGAACGTCGGGACGTAGAGAAGCGAGAGCGCAGACGAAGCGACGGCCTCGCGCGTTCGCGGCTTGACACATGGCTGGCCAGTCAGTATTCTGCGAATGTGGGCACACTGCAACATCGTTCTCAAGCGATCATTGGCAGGACATGAAGCGGGGGTACGGCCATGGATGCTCCGCGCCGACTATGGGCAATCGCCTGGGTCTACATCCTCGCTGGAGCCTACGCACTGATCGAGCAGCTAGTGTCGATCTTCACACCACTGAGTGACCCGCTCTCGTGGCTCCACATCCTCCTGCCGCGAGTCAACATGATGGTCGTGGCCCTGCCGGTTGGCGCTGGCCTCCTCCGACGAAGCGATGTGAGTCGCAGGATCGCTGTCGGCATGAGCTGGATGGCGGTAGGGCTGGCCGGAATCGCTCTTGCGATAGTGTTGGCCGGTGCCGTTGGCGACGAACTCTCGTGGGGCTTGCCGGAGTATCTGGCGACTGGAGACGGGATCTCCAGAGCGATCGGGCTTCTTCTCATAGGGTTGCCGCTCTTCGTCTGGCAACTGCGCCAACTGCATTCCGAGGAGGTCCGGATTCTCACAGGGCCGACCGGAAGGTCAGCTAGCTAGCGAGCCGGAGCAACCGACGCTGCAGCGCAGCGCGGTGGAGGGAGGTATCAGTCATGGTGCGAATCCTATTCGTCCTCATCCTCTTCGGCGTCATGGTCGCAGTGAGAGGCATCGTGTACATGGTCCGCAGGCGCCGGGTGGGCAGTGAAGCCGCGGCCAAAGGTCTTCGTTCACACATCGTCGCCATGGGACTCTACGCGATTGCGGTCGGCTTCTACCCCCATCTACGTGCCCTCTGGATTGGCAATGCCCGGGCGATCGGGGGCTTTATCATCATCGCGCTGCTCTTCGCATTCACCGTCTACTGGTTCGGGCGCAGAAGGCGCGCTGGTGTGGTCTTGCTGGATCTCGGAAGGACTGCGGCACACAGACTGGTGTTGGTCGGGGTGATCCTCGTCGCCGCCGGGTTTGTGACTAACTTGGTGACGAAACTCCTGGAGGCGGGAGGCGAAACCGGGACAGAAGGGATATCTTACTTCTCTCATCTCGCCATAGCCTATTCGTGCCTGCTGTCTCTCGATGTTGGATTGGGCCGCAATGGCATTAGGGAACGGGGAGTCTGGTCTTCAGAGACCCTTGTCAAGTGGGAGCACGTAGAAGCCTATGGATGGGGAGGAGACGACGGCCTGACTCTCTCTCTGAAGGTCGTTCGACGTTTGCCCTTCTTCTGATCGCTCAATCTGCCGATCGCGGCCGCTCACAAGGAAGCCGTGGAGGACCTATTGGCACGGTACGCTCAGGGCGAAGGGGGCGGCAACTAGAGCGAGCGCTCCCACGGGGGCAGGTGCGAGGGAGCGTCCTACGGGAACGCGCACGGACGCAGCTCGGCATGACTGAATGTGAGTAGATGCCGCTGCGGCGCAGTGCTGTTGGGGGCGGTGCGGGCTGCGCACCCCCGATCTGCCGGCACACGGAGGTATCAGTCATGTCCCAACTCGTACCAACCCTCACCCACATCCTCATCATCGTGGTCATAGCGATAGGACTGGGCATCGGGTACATGATCCGAAAGCGTGAGGTGGGCCGGACAGCGGCGGCAAGTGACTTCCGTCGAGGCGCTGCGATCATCGGAGGGCTCGTAGTAGCTGGCTTCGGCGCCTACCACTTTCTCCCCGGCTCCTGGATGGACCACGAAGGAGTGGTCTGGTATCCTGTTCTCGCAGCTTCGATCGTGGGGGTGGTAGTGTACCAGTTCCGGCGCAAGAGACAGACTGGTCCCGCCTTACTGGATCTCGGAAGAACCAGGATGCACAAGATCATGACAGTTCTTGGGGCCGTTTACGTGTCCGCCTTCATCCTTCAACTCGTGGCGAAACTCTCGGGAACGGAACACGCGATCGGGCTAGCGAAGGCGCCCTACCACTTCATCCTCGCCATGATCTCCGGTGGGCTGCTGCTCCTCATTTTCGGATTGGGCCATCTTGAGATCGGAGAGCGTGGGATACTGTATCTCGATTGCTTCATAGAGTGGAAGCAGGTAGAATCGTATGAGTGGGGAGGACCCAGCGGTCTCACTCTCACTTTGAGGGTTCGGCGGCGTTTCAGCTTCGCACGCTCTCGGAGCATGCCTATCCCGTCCGACCAGAAGGAGGCTGTGGCGGCCATCCTGGCACAGCACGTTCATGGCGAAGGCGTGCCCGGCCATGAGTTCGTGCACCA
>CAZSJP010000101.1:0-9860 GCA_964606675.1 uncultured bacterium | reverse complement strand
CACGACCGGCCGGTTGGCTCAGATCCGAGTGGCGGAGCCCGTCATCCGGAAGCGGTGGAAAGCGATCAGACGTCTGGGCGTGCTGATGTACGGCAGGAAGTCGCGGTGGCTCCCTCTTCGTCCGTGGCGCTGAGGGTCGGGGCCGGACCCGACCGCCGCCGAAGCAATGGCCATCTGGGTCAACCGGCCAGTGCTTCCTCGTAGAGGCGCTCGTATTGCTCGACTATGTCGGCGGATGCGAAGTCGGTCACTGCACGGTCTACGCACGCGTCGCGCATTCGTCCGGCACGCTCGCGGTCTGACAGAATATCCAGCGCCCTGGCCGCCATACACTCGACGTTGCCGACCTCGCACAGGTATCCGGTCTCGTCGTCGGTGACGACCTCCGGCAGTCCGCCTGCGCGCGAACCGACCACCGGGACACCGCACGCCATGGCCTCCAACGCCGCCAACCCGAAGCTTTCGTGTTCGCTCGGGAAGAGGAACAGGTCGGCCAGGCTGAGGAACGCTTCGACCTGGTCCTGCCTGCCGAGAAACCACGTGTCGTCCATCACTCCGAGCCTCGTCGCCGCTTCCTGCGCCGGCATTCGTTGTGGGCCGTCGCCGATCATGAGGAGCTTCGCCGGCATATGCGCCCGAATCGCGGCGAACGTGCGGATGACGTCATCGGTGCGTTTCACGGGGCGGAAGTTCGAGATGTGCATGATGATGGGTTGCCCTTCCGGGGCGTACCTGGGGCGGCTACACTCCGACGATTCCGCACGGTGGAAGCGCTCAGCGTCGACCGAGTTGTATATCACGTCGATAGGCGCCGTGATCCCGAACTCCTTTATGGTCTGGTCCTTCAGCCAGTTGCTCACCGCCGTGATTCGATCCGATTGCTCAATCGAGAACTTCGTCATGCTGAAATAGGACGGATCCTGCCCAACAAGGGTGATATCGGTGCCATGGAGGGTCGTGATAACCTTGATGCCGGAGCCCGGATCGAGTTGGCGCGCCAGGTATGCCGCCGTAGCGTGAGGGATCGCGTAGTGCACGTGGAGAAGTTGCAGCTTCTCAGTGGCGATGGTCTCACCCATCTTGGACGCAAGCGAGAGCACCGTGGGCGTCTGCTCGAAGAGGGGATACTCCACCGTCCCAACCTGATGGAAGTAGATGTGCGAATTGAGCCGTAACCTGTACGGCTCGGCCAGGCAGATGAAGTGAACGTCGTGCCCACGCTTCGCCAGCGCCATGCCGAGTTCCGTGGCAACAGTACCCGATCCGCCGTAGGTGTGATGACACGTGACCCCTATGCGCACTCACAAGCTCCTTGCTTACCGAGGTCTCAGCTCTCGCTTCCTGCCGGAGTAAACATACGCCCGCCACGCGTCGGGTCACCCCCCTGAGTGCGAATGTGGGCTGGCTGCGACCGACTGATGGCGCCACTTCCGATTGCCCCACGGGCCGCTCCCACGTACCATTACACTTGGGTTTGACTGGCTCTGTTGCTCCTCGGCATAGAGAGAGAAAGGGGACTGCAATGTCCGCACACGTCAACGTGATCGCGCACCGTGGGGCTTCCCATGCGAGACCGGAGAACACGATGCCCGCGTTTGGCTACGCGGTAGAAATGGGCGTAGACCTGCTCGAGTTCGACTGCCGGCAGACGGCGGACGGACACGTGATCGCCATGCACGACGCCGCAGTGGACCGCACCACCGACGGCACCGGCAACGTCGGAGAGATGACCCTGGCCGAGATCCGCAAGCTCGACGCGGGGGCCAAACACTCGAGCACGTATGTCGGAACGAAGGTGCCGACGCTCGATGAAGTGCTCGACCTTGCCGAGCCATCGGGAGTGGGGCTGGATGTTCAGATCTACGCTCTGGACTCGGATCGCGAATCGCTGACGGGGGCGGTCGTTCGAGCGCTGTCTGACAGAGGTTTCGATGAGCGGGCATTCATCGCGGGCGAGGAGGAGGTTGTGCTTCTTGCGCAGCAACTGGACCCGAACCGCCCGATCTGCAGCCTGACCGGCCAGCGCGATGCCGGCTCGCTCGAACACAATACGAGGATCGGCAGCAACATCGTCCAGGCGTTCGCCCGGTACGTAGACCCGGCGTTCGTCAAGAAGGCCCATGACCTCGGTGTGGTCGTGAACGTGTTCTATGCCGACCATGCGACGGAGATGGAGAGGCTGATCGAGGTGGGTATCGACGGCATTCTCACGAACGAGCCTGCGCTGGCGCTCAGAGTGTTGGGTCGGAACGAGCCTGAAAAGTAGTCGCATCCCTTCCGCCTGAAACCTAAAGCCGCACGCTTGTGTTGTGCTAGTGTGGCCGGCAAAGCGTGCCATGCCGCAAAGTGAAGTCTGTCGGGTGGGCGGCGCAGCCCGACAACGACGCGCGAGCTACCGATCCCAAGGGGCGAGGTCCATGACCGACAGAACTCACGACGGCGATGAGGCGGCAGAGGTTAGAGAGTGGCTCGACTCTCTCGACTACATCCTGAAAGACGGCGGACCGGGAAAGGTCCGCCAGTTCATCGACGATCTGCAGATACACGCCCAAGAGCGGGGCGTCACCCTCCCTTTCACGGCAAATCGTCCCTACATCAACACCATTCCGCGAAAAGATCAGCCGCCGTACCCGGGCAGCCGCGAGGTAGAGCGACGCATCAAGAGCATGGTGCGCTGGAACGCGATGGCGATGGTCGTCCGCGCCAACCGCGCCGACGCCAGCATCGGCGGCCATATCTCGACCTATGCATCCGCCGCGACGCTGTACGAAGTCGGCTTCAACCACTTCTTCCGGGGTAGTGACCATCCATCTGGTGGCGATATCGTCTTCTTCCAAGGACATGCTTCTCCGGGAATCTACGCGAGGGCCTTCCTCGAAGGTCGTCTCGCCGAGACGAACCTGCGTAATTTCCGGCGTGAGCTTGAGCCAGGCGGCGGGTTGTCGTCGTACCCCCACCCATGGCTTATGCCCGATTTCTGGCAGTTTCCAACAGTCTCCATGGGACTCGGGCCGATCATGTCGATCTACCAGGCCAGATTCATGCGCTACCTTGAGGACCGCGGCCTGAAGGAGCCTACCGATGCCAGAGTGTGGGCGTTCGTTGGCGATGGCGAAACCGACGAGCCAGAGACGCTCGGGGCTATCGCCCTGGCTGCGCGGGAGAAACTCGACAACCTCACCTGGGTCATAAACTGCAATCTGCAGCGTCTGGACGGGCCCGTACGAGGCAATGGGCGCGTCATACACGAGCTGGAAGCGGCATTCCGCGGTGCCGGCTGGAACGTGATCAAGGTGATCTGGGGCAGCGACTGGGATCCGCTGCTCGAGAAGGACGAGGACGGCCTGCTGGTCAAACGAATGGAAGAGGTAGTCGACGGCCACTACCAGAAGTACATCGTCGAGGACGGCGGGTACATACGCGACCACTTCTTCAGCAGCCATCCGAAGCTCCGGGAGATGGTCGAGCACCTGTCCGACGAGCAGATCGCCAAGCTCAGGCTGGGCGGCCACGATCCCGAGAAGGTCTATGCCGCGTTCAGCGCCGCATCCGAGCACAAGGGTGCACCAACCGTCATTCTGGCCCGTACGATCAAGGGCTACGGCATGGGAGAGAGCGGCGAGGGCAGGAACATCACGCACAGCCAGAAGAAGCTCAACGACGACGAACTGGCCGATTTCAGGAGCCGCTTCGGCATACCTATCTCGGACGAAGACATCCACGACGCTCCGTTCTATAGGCCGGCGGAGAACAGCCCCGAGATGGAGTACTTACAGGCTCGTCGGAAGGAACTTGGCGGCTACGTGCCGTCGCGTTCCGAGCGCGCGGAGCCACTCCCGGAGCCTGTCGCCAAGCCGTTCGAGGAGTTCCTTGCCGGCACCGGCGAGCGAGAAGTCTCGACAACGATGGCCATCGTGCGTATGCTCGCCAACATGTTGCGCGACAAGGACTACGGCAAGCTGATCGTGCCGATCGTGCCCGACGAGGCGCGAACCTTCGGCATGGAGTCGCTGTTCCGACAATGCGGCATCTACTCCCACGTCGGTCAGCTGTACGATCCGGTGGACGCGGACAACCTGCTGTTCTACAAAGAGGCGTCCGACGGGCAGATTCTGGAGGAAGGCATCACCGAAGCGGGAGCGATGTCCTCCTTCATAGCTGCCGGGTCCGCCTATTCGACGTACGGCGTAAACACAATCCCGTTCTTCATCTACTACTCCATGTTCGGCCTTCAACGCGTAGGCGATCTGGTCTGGGCGGCCGGCGACACTCGCACTCGCGGATTCCTGGTCGGTGGCACCGCCGGTAGGACGACTTTGGCCGGCGAGGGGCTTCAGCACCAGGACGGGAACAGCCATCTGCTGGCGTACACGGTACCGAACCTGGTCGCGTACGACCCGGCGTATGCTTACGAGATCGCGGTGATCGTTCGGGACGGCATCCGCCGGATGTACCACGACGGTGAACCGATCTTCTACTACCTCACGGTGGGCAACGAGAACTACGTGCAGCCCCCGATGCCGGAGGGCGTCGAAGACGGCATCCTCAGAGGCATGTACAAATTCAGCGGCAGCGACCTCGAGGGGGCGGCAGCGACGGCGAACCTGTTTGGGAGCGGCGCAATACTGAACGAAGCGCTCAAAGCGAAGGATCTGCTGGAGAGCGACTACGGCGTCGCAACCAACGTGTGGAGCGTTACGAGCTTCAAAGAACTGTACAAGGACGGGGTCGACGCCGAGCGCTGGAACATGTTGAACCCTGACAAAGAGCAGAAAGTGCCGTACGTCACCGAGGTGCTTGAAGGCGAAGAGGGCGTGTTCGTAGTCGCCACGGACTACGTCAAAGCGCTGCCCAACTCCATCGGTCAGTGGTTCCCGGAACCTCCGGTATCGCTCGGAACGGACGGTTTCGGCAGGAGCGAGGCCCGCGGTCCTCTGCGCGAGTTCTTCGAAGTCGACTACCGCTTCATCGCGCTCATGGCACTCCTGGCGCTGCACAAGAGGGGCGACGTTGGTGAGGACGTCCACGAAAGAGCGGTCGGGGAACTGGGTATCGACCCGGACAAGCCCAACCCGATGAGCGCGTGAGGACCTCGCCGCCCCCGCTATCGCCGGCGGCCCCGTCGGTGCCTTGGCGGGGTTTGGCCGCATTCGTTATGATACTGTTTCGCAGTTAGACGACCCGCCGCCCCGGGGGCGAGGGACGGTTATCCGTAGCGCAACGACACGGGTGGTACATCATGGCAACCGAAGTGAACCTGCCGGACCTGGGCGAGAACATCGAGGCGGGAGAAGTCGTCAGTATTCTGGTTGCAGTGGGCGACGCCGTTGAGGCGGACCAGCCCGTGCTCGAAATCGAGACTGGAAAGGCCGCGGTCGAGCTGCCCGCCGGGGCCGAAGGCACAATCGCCAAGATCCACGTGGAAGTCGGCGAGGAGGTGCGCGTAGGGCAACTTGTGCTGACCATTGACTCAAGCGGCGAAGCGGCAGGCGGCGGAGCCGCTGCCCCGACGGCCACTGCGGCCGAACCTGAGCCGCCTCGGCCCGAGCCAACTGCGTCGATGGAGACCGTCGTCCTGGAACCGGCAGCCAAAGGGAGCTCACCCCCGCCGACGTCGCCACCGAGAGCCACCGAACAGAGCGCTGCGGCCACCGTTCCGGCGTCGCCGTCGGTGCGAAGATTGGCCCGCGAGATCGGTGTTGACGTGGGCGAGGTAAAAGGAACCGGGCCGGGCGGACGCATATCGGCCGATGACGTGAAGGACCACGCTCGGCACTCTACGGCGCCAAGCGGCGGTAGGGCTACTGCCGCCGAGCCGCTACCGGATTTCTCGCAATGGGGTCCGGTGAGGCGGGAACGGATGTCGGGCGTCAGGCGGGCAACGGCGCGCCACCTGAGCCACGCCTGGTCCACCATCCCGCACGTGACACAGGCTGACAAGGCCGACATCACCGACCTTGAGGCGTGGCGGAAGAGAACGGGCAAACGCGTCGAAGCCGCAGGCGGAAAGCTGACGGTGACCTCCATCGCGCTCAAGATCGTCGCGGCAGCACTCAAGCAGTTCCCGCAGGTCAACGCGAGTGTCGATGAAACGAACGATGAGATCGTGCTGAAGGATTACTACGACATAGGCGTTGCCGTAGACACTCCGCGCGGCTTGGTTGTCCCGGTGGTGCGGGGTGTAGACACCAAGAGCGTGCAGGATCTCTCCATCGAGCTGAACGAGATCGCCGCGAAAGCGCGCGACGGCAAGCTCACCATGGCTGACATGCAGGGCGGTACTTTCACCATCACGAACCTCGGCGGACTGGGAACGACGGAGTTTACTCCGATCGTGAACTGGCCGGAGGTTGCGATCTTGGGCCTCGCGCGCGCGACCCGTGAAGCGGTCTACGTCGATGGAGAGTTCGTGCCGCGGCTCATGATGCCGATGTTCCTCTCATACGATCACCGGGTGATAGACGGTGCGGACGCCGCCCGCTTCAACAGATGGCTGGCTGAGGCGTTCGAGAGCCCGTTCCTGGCGATCTGATCCAGGCGGTTCCTAATGTCTGACACGACGCAAGTAGCGGTGATTGGCGGCGGACCCGGCGGTTACGTCGCGGCGTTCCGTGCTGCCGATCTGGGGCTCGACGTCACGCTCGTAAATGACGACGCGAACCCCGGTGGCGTGTGCCTCTACCGCGGGTGCATCCCCTCCAAAGCGCTCCTTCACGTTGCATCGGTCATCGCCGAGGCGAAAGACGCCGCCAAATGGGGCGTGAGCTTCGGCGAGCCAACCATAGATCGCGCGGCGGTCAACGCCTGGAAACAGGGCGTCGTCGACAAGATGACCGGCGGGCTCGGCGAGTTGTCGCGGCGCCGCTCGATAGAATACGTGCGAGGTAAGGCGCGTTTCGTCAGCGCGTCCGAGCTAGACGTCGCGCTTGAGGGTGGCGGACGGCGGACGCTGCAGTTCGAGCACGCGATTGTCGCCACAGGCTCGCGGCCGGTCGTGATACCCAGCCTCGACATAGGCAGCGACCGCGTCATGGATTCGACCGGAGCGTTGGACGTGTCGGACCCCATCGAGTCGTTGCTTGTCGTGGGCGGCGGCTACATCGGGCTTGAGCTGGGCACGGCTCACGCGGCGCTCGGAACGAAGGTCTCCGTTGTCGAGATGACGTCGGGATTGCTGCCCGGCGCCGATCCTGACCTCGTCCGTCCGCTGCAGAAGCGGCTTGGGGGCGTGCTCGATGCGATCATGTTGGGCACGACGGTCAAGGATATTGCCGAGGTAACCGACGGACTGTCCGTCATCTTCGAGAGCGCCGACGGGCAGGTGTCGGAACAAACATACGACAAGGTCCTCGTTTCCGTCGGACGCAAGCCGAACGCCGAAGACATAGGGCTTGAGAACACCGCAGTCCAGGTTGGACAGGGCGGATTCGTGGAAGTGGACGGTCAACGGCGGACCGGCGAGGCGAACATATTCGCGATCGGGGATGTCGCCGGCCAGCCGATGTTGGCCCACAAGGCCTCGCACGAGGGTATCGTAGCGGCCGAGACCATCGCCGGCCACAGAGTCGCATTCGAGCCGTATGCGATACCCGCCGTCGTGTTTACCGACCCTGAGATAGCCTGGTGCGGCCTGACGGAGTCCGAAGCGAAGAAGCGAGGCGTCGACGTCGCGGTTGCTCGCTTCCCGTGGGGAGCGTCCGGCCGCGCGACGACTCTCGACCGGAACGATGGCCTGACGAAGCTTCTCATCGACCCGGAGACCGAGCGCGTTCTCGGTGTAGGGATTGTCGGTGTCGGCGCCGGCGACATGATAGCGGAGGGCGCACACGCAATGGAGATGGCGGCGACGGCATCGGACCTGGCGCTCACGATCCATCCCCACCCGACGCTATCGGAGACGATCATGGAGGCGGCCGACGTGTTCTTCGGTACCAGCCCCCATCTGTACGCCCCGAAGAAGTAGCTCTCGGCCTGGCTTGGCCCCTAGGCTTGGCCGGTTTCCGAACCGCCACTCACAACGCCGTCGGCCGACAGTGGTCCGCTTCGCATCGGAGAGTTCGCGGTGACACATCGCAAGCTTGAGCTTCAGAACTGGGTTCGCGGCAGCGATCTGCCGGCGATATCGCTTGGCGACGCCGGAGCGTTCGACGACATGCACATCTTCGCGCCCTGTGTTGCATACGAGCGCGGAGAGTTCCGTATGTGGTATTGCGGCTCACAGGGAGACGTCGCCGGGCGCGTTTTTAGGCTTGGCTTGGCGACGAGCCACGACGGGCTTCGCTTCGTGAAGCACGCAGGGCCTCCG
The DNA here is from genome assembly GCA_964606675.1 of uncultured bacterium. GTDB lineage: Bacteria > Latescibacterota > MWCZ01 > MWCZ01 > MWCZ01 > CAZSJP01. The sequence continues at coordinate 1,555 of CAZSJP010000101.1, read as the reverse complement.
GTGTACGAGTTCGGCGACGACCGGCATTCGGTGCTGACGCCGACCTTGTTGCGCACGGCCACCGGGTCTCTGTTGCGCGAAAACGGTAAGCTGCGAATGTGGTTCTCCGCCGCCGACCTGGGGGCCGACGGCGTGCACACGCTTCACGACGCGACAAGCGCCGATGGCGTCGAGTGGTCGGCGCCGTCGGAGGCACAACTGGAGAACGTCTACGCTCCGACGGTGATCTGGGAGGAAGGCGTATACCGCATGTGGTATTCCGACGTGACAGCCGATCCGTGGTCGGTACGGCAGGCGTCGAGCGTCGATGGGAACCACTGGGACGTAGACCCGCGCCCGGCGCTCGTGCTCGACCAGGAGTGGGAGACAGGGCGACTGTTCTACCCTACCGTGCTCTGCGTGAATGGTTCCTATATCCTGTGGTACGGGAGCTACGACGCACGACAAGAGGAGATGATGACGGCGCTCGGCGTTGCGCTCAGCGACGACGGCAACACGTGGCACAAGGCGGCCGACAACCCCGTATTCGAACCGGAGCCGTCTCATTCGTGGGAGTCGCACTACACCACGAGCCAGTCGGTCGTCCCTTTGCCGGACGGCTCGCTCATGATGTGGTATGCCACGCGCACCGGGCCGCCGTTCACGCACAAGTACTTCGCTATCGGCGCCGCGCGGTGGCCAAACGCGCTCCGCGCCGCCGATACGGAGCGGCGGAACGACCGATAAGCACACAGTTATGTCAACCCATTTCGCCTGCCCTGTGGAGGGGTCGTACACGATCCCTGCTATGGGTACCCGCCCAGTAGTCGAAATGCTGCTTGTCGGCCTTCAGGATGTGCTGCCCCGATTTCGCTATGTAGGACGCGCCCGCCTTGATCTGGACGGCTATGCAGCAGCCTGTGGCGCGTCCGCTCTCGAAGAACCCGAAATAGGCGTCATCGCCTACGTCGTTTGCCAGAGGAATCTCCTGAAATGAGCAGCTGTGGCCTTCCACGACTGTGCGCACGAAGTTAACACCCGACCGAGCGGTCTTCCACGCGCCTTGGCGTTCCATGTGCAGGCTTCCCCCTTCTGGTCGCTGGCCCCTTGCCGGCACGCTCACATGGTACGCTGTGCCGGGCACTGCCCACAGCCCGTGACCATGCCCGGCGATTCCCCAACTCCCCCATCACGCTTGACATGACATGGCACACATGATATCTTCTGGGTATGGTCAGGTCGTTCCGGTGCCATGATACGGAGAGGCTGCACGCCGGTCTGCGTCCGACGAAGCTGCCGGCGAATATCCATCGTGTGGCACAGCGGAAGCTGTGGATGCTGGAGGCGGCGACGGAACTGCGGGACCTGCGAAGTCCACCGGGCAACCGCCTGGAGGCGCTCAAAGGCGACAGACGAGGCCAACACAGCATCCGAGTCAACGACCAGTACCGCATCTGCTTCGTGTGGAGAGGCGCCGACGCATTCGACGTCGAGATAGTGGACTACCATTGAGGACATAGCGACATGGACGCCCTACCTCCCATCCATCCAGGCGAGATACTCGCCGACGAGTATT
>CAZSJP010000100.1:0-9899 GCA_964606675.1 uncultured bacterium | reverse complement strand
GGCCTGGTCGGACGGAATGGAATTTACTCAGTCGGACTGCGGTGCGGCAAGCGACCGATTGCCATGCGAGAGCGACGGGCGCCGTTCGCGACAGGCCATCGGTGCGACTCGCGTTTTGATTTCCCGTGGTGGTCGCGGTACCTTATACTATTCTGTCTTCCACCAGACGCGCCAACCTGGGAGTACCATCTATATGATCGACATCCGTCTAGCCAGATTCGCGCTCGCCGCAGGGGTAGCACTCCTCGCTGCATGCGACAACAGACCTACGTCGACCGATGTAGCACTGTCGGTCGCAGGCTATTTCGAGGCGTATCACGTAGTTGACGAGCGCACTGCGCCAACGGTAGTGCTCGATACGGCGGTTGCGGAATTCTGGGGAAGCTCGCAGGCGAGCGACCTCGGGGTGACGGTGAACGGCACCGCAATGGACCGGATGTACAACAGCATCACGGGGGATATCGTCCACGTGGCCGCGATCCCGGTCGTCCCGGGTGAGGCCTTGGAGGTCGAAGTCGTCGGTGTCGGCTCAGGAGCGGAAGCAACGAACCTGGTGACGCCTCCGGCGATCCAGCCGACACTGACAAGTCCGCTATCGGACAGTGTTTATGATCGCAATACACCGATCCCGATATCATGGTCCGGCTCGGACAGCGGCGCGGTCTACCTTCGAGCGTCCGTCGGATCGGAGACCGCATGGGGCGCCGACCTAGCTGGCTCGGCCGGCACCGCGACGATGCCGGACTCTATCTGGGCTGGCGTGGATGACAGCGTTGCGGTTCTGGACCTGTGGCACGTGGTGACGGTGGACGGAGTCGGCTTCCAGGGACCTGTTTCCTTTGCCGCCGGCTTTCTCGTGACGCGCCTCGTGCGCGTTACGCCCGCCGCGCCGGGAACCGCGCCCAAGTCGGGGCGTTTCGGTAGTCTGAAGTTGACCCGAGTCGGCATGTTCGGAAGAAAGGCGAAGGGGGAACGGTAATGGCGTCGCGTCTGCTGATCCATCTGGCTATAGTAGCAACAGTGGCCACCGTTGGTATGCGGGAGGCAAGCGCTCAGAACGTAGGGCCGGATTCTCTCGTCTACCTTGGGCGTCGGCAGTTGGCGAACGGGATGACCGACAGTGCGCAGACGCTGTTCACCCGTGCGCTGGAGGGCAGCGAACGCCTCGCCACGGCCCATGTGGGCCTGGGGCGGATCGCGCTCGAACGGGGCGACGAGGACGAAGCTCGGGAAGCATTCGGGCGAGCGGAGGATCTTGAACCGGACAACGGCCACGAGGAGTACGGCGAGGCGCTGCTCGCGCTGATAGAGGAAGACGAACGCAAGGCCAAGTCGCTCCTGAGAACCGCGTTTCGCCGAAACGACGAATACTCGGACGTGCTGCTCGCGCTCGCCATACTGCAGAACAACAGCATCGTGGAACGGTTCACTGCGAAGCGCACGTTCAGACAAGTGATCGAAATCGATCCGCTCCACCCATCGGCGTATTTCGAACTCGGCAAGGTGTACGAAGCCGGCGACGAACGAGACGACGCCATCGCCATGTACGAGGCGCAGCTACGAGCGAACCCCGAGAGCGGCCACACGATGGCGCGGCTCGGGAACGCGCTGCTGGAGAAAGGGCGCTACTGGCATGCGCGGCAGCGCCTGTTCGGAGCGCTCCAGAGGCTGAGCGGACACGATGCGGAACTGACTCTGTCCCTTGCGATCACCTACCTCGGCGATCGCCAATTCGCGCGTGCCCACGACGCTCTCGTTCAGGCGTTCAGCATCCTTCCGAAAGAGGAGCTCGAACTCTACGAGGACATCTCCCTCATCGCCAACGCACGGCAAGGGGCCTACTTCGCCCGCGTATCTGGCGAGCAGCGCACGACGTTCCTGCGCAAGTTCTGGCTGAGGCGCGACCCGACGCCGATCAGCATAGTCAACGAGAGGATGATCGAGCATTTCCGCCGGGTCTGGTACGCCAAGACACACTTCGGCGAGACCAGGAGGCCATGGGACGACCGTGGCGAGGTCTACATACGATACGGGGAGCCCGATCACCGAACCGGCTCGACCAATCCTAACTTCACTACCAGTGCGGAGATCGATGTCGTGCGAGATCGGTACATGCACGCGATCTACGGCTCCGACCCGCCCAGCATGCTAGAGCGTGGCCGGATGCCCGTGTACCCGCTGGTAGACCCGGACGAGATGCGGGGCGATGACATGCTTTCGCAACTCGGGCTCGGCGCGAACTCGTTCGATCCGGAGAGGGACAGACAGATCACCTCGTACGGTTCCGAAGCCGACGCCCCCGAGCCAACGCCGAGTTTCGGAGCCGACGGCGTAGCATCGCTCACCAGATGGGAAGAGTGGACGTACACGACCATCGGGAACGGCTTGCAGATAACGTTCGTGGACAGAATCGGGCGCGGCGATCACAGCTACGCGACGCCACCTCCGACGACGAATCTGCGTATGGCATCGACGTTGCGCCAGTTCGCATCCGAAGAGCAAGTGAACATGGCTCGCCAGCATACGCCGGATCGGTACGCCTACGACTCGACGCAGGACCCTCTCGACTTCTACTACTACACGGCCCAGTTCCGCACGAAAGAAGGCGGCACGCAGCTCGACGTATACTATGGCCTGCCGGTAGGGGAGCTTTCGTTCCAAAAGCGCGAGGACGGTAGATACGGCGCGCAGGTCGTCAGTGGGCTGGCGGTGTTCGACACGCTGTGGAACATCAAGGGCAGGTTCAGCGAACCGATCGATCTGATCTCGCCCGGGCGCCCAACACAGGAGAAAGGCGCCATACACGTCGACCGCCGTTCCGTGCTGGTGCCCAGCGGAGAGCGCATGCTACTCTCGGTTCAGGCACAAGACGTTGTCTCCGGACGGATGCAAGCCTACCGTGAGAACGTCCGCGCCGCGCGTTTCGACAGCACCAGGCTGGCTATGAGCGATATTGTGGTGGCCGGAGCGGTCACCAGAGCGGATTCTGCGAGCCTGAACAAGAAGTTCGTCAGAAACGGCCTGAGCATTCTGCCCATGGCGTCCAGGTCGTTCCGACGCGGAACGCCGATGCACGTCTATTTCGAGATCTACAACCTGACACGCGGCGAGGAATTCGGGCAGACCGAGTACGAGGTCGAGCATGCGATCAGGGTCGGCAGCCGGCAGGGAGGTAGCATCCTGGGCAGCGTGGGTCGAATCCTCGGCGGGACCTCGAGGCGCGTCGGCGTCAGTCGCATCATGGAGGGCATCCGCTCGGCGGAGTACCAGAACTTCCAACTCGACACGTCCACCATGATGCCCGGCACGTACACGCTGCTCGTCACGACGACGGATCACATCGGCAACCAGAAAGTCACGAAGGAACGGGTCTTCACGATCGGCGAGTAGTAGGACACCGAACGACGACCGCGTCTACCGCGATACGTCGCGGCGGCAACACCGAATCAATGCCGCACCCGTGCGGTGACCTCGCACCATTGACGCTCGAACGGATCGGTCTATCGGGGGGTTGTCGCGACAGAAGCCGCGCAGAGGCCGCGGCCGAACCTGGTCCCACGACACGCGGTCAGCCTGCCCTGCGCCGCAGTGCGCCGGAGATCGCCTCTCAACCGACCGAGGCCGAGAGCGCCCGCATGGGTCGCACGTGGCCATGCGACCAATGTGAGAGACGCTGCTACTCGCCGGCCTTCGTCGCCCTTGGAAGCGGGTCCGCCTCGGTGGGGACGCCGGGCTTCTTGCCGGCCATCATGGTGCTGGCGAACCTAGCCAACATCATCACGCCGAGGATGGCCAACGTGAGCCACACCAGGCCGGAGATACCGATCCAGCTTCCCCACGATTCGCCCAGTTGAGATCCCAGGTAGAAATCCAATGCGACGAGCAGCAGGAACGCGATGGCGTTCACCGACTGCGCGAAGTAGTAATCCACCGCGTGGTAGTGGTCGGGCAGGTACCGGCGCACCAGCGGCCGCCATCCGAATATGACGACGTCGAAGATCACGATAATCAGTAGTACTTCCAGCAGAAAGACCGGGTACTTCGAGCCGAATACCAGTGGGGCGCCCTCGAACAAACTGCTGAAGTAGCCGCTGATTCCGTCGATGAGATCCTGCACGAGATCTTGCACTGGTCTGCCTCCAATGTTTCGCGGACTGTCAGGCCCTGAGTCCTACCAATCCACTATGATACGCAACGCTCCGCCCCGTGCCAACACGTCGGCGCGAACGGCGCGTCACTTCGGCGCCGATTCGCCATCCTCATCGAGAGCCGTCGAGGCGAGCTGATCCAGTGTGGTCTTGCCGTATTCTTCGGACGTCTTACTCTCGACGTCGGCGAGTAGCGCGCTCACCGAGGCGTCACCGCTTTGACGCGAGCGGCCCTCCGACTCGTTGCCGGCTCTGAGGATCGATACCACGTCGGCCAGCGAGACAGTCGTCGGGTCGCGGGCCGGGAGCAGACCACGCCCCGATTGGGCGAGTATGCCGCCCGCCACCAGCCTGTCGACGACGTCCTTCACCAACGTCGCAGGTACGTCGAAGCCGTCGCGTATGGTTTCGGTAGTCGGCCCGGGCTCCCCGCGCTTGAACGTCAGCACTGCCCGCGATGCGACGGCGGCGGCGAGCCACTCGCGGTACGACTGGCTGACGTCCTTGTGGACCTCCGCGCGACGGTGCGCGTCGACGTTCTGCCACGCATACGCCAGTTCGGCACCGAAGAGTATCACGAACCAGATCACGTATATCCAGATGATGAAGATCGGGATCGCGCCCATCGTGCCGTAGATCGCGCTGTAAGCGATGGCCCGCGTCGAGTAGATCGTGTACGCACGTTTTGCCAGCTCGAACAGAACTCCGGCAACGGCGCCTCCGACGAGGCCGGATGACCAGTACACCTTCGTGTTCGGAATCACGACGTAGAGAACGGTGAACGCCGCTATCGACGCGGCCAAGGGTACGCCGATGCTCTGAAGCAAGTTCAGCGTGCGCGGCTCGACCAGCCCGTAAACGGCCAACTCGCTGGCCACGGAGGTCACGATCGTGCGGAGCGATATGCCCAGCAGCAGCGGTCCGATGATGACTATCGCTATGTAGTACATCAGCCGGTCGATGACGCGGCGGTGTTCGCGAACGTCCCAGATCTTGTTGAATGCCGTCTCTACCGCGGCCAGCAGCAACACCACCGCCACCAGCAGGAAAGTCGAGCCAAGCCCCGCTATGGCGCCGGAATGGGTGTTGCTGACGAACTCGTCCAGAGACTCGAATATCGAGTCGTTTGCGCCCGCAGCAAGATACTGGTACATGAACTCTTTGGCCGACTCGTACGCGTCTTTCAGGCCCGGGAACGCCGTCGCCAGCGAGAACGCCACGGCCATCAACGGCACGATCGACAGCATAGTACTGTAGGCAAGCGCGGTGGCCCGCAACGGGCACTCGTCGTTCCAGAACGTGCGCGCGGCCAACACCACGACCCTCACTACCCGCAGCACGCGACGTGAGATGGGGCCGTGCGAGAGCGGATGGTCCGCGATCCACAGATCGGTCTTGAAGACTGCCGCTATGCGAGTCATCTTCATCCTATGGAGAAATGAGCGCTCCGACTCGGCGTGCGGACCGGTGTGACCGGCGGAAGACGCTCTCACCGCGTCGGAAGCAGGCTCGTGGCGGAGAAGATACGGAATTGCCGGATTGGCCGCAAATATTCGCGCCGCGTTGGCGTCGTTCGCAGCCGGAATTGTGGAAGACCGATCCGCGTGCAAATCGGAGCGGGAAGTCTGTTGTAATTGGGCGCTAGACTTCTTATATTTAGGCACCTTGGATACCCATTGATGAGGGATGTACGGCATGCGCGTTGAAATGTCTCGGTCGGATTTCCTGGTGATGCTGCAAACGGTCATCGATGCAGTTCCGGCCAAAGGTACGTTACCGATCCTTTCTACTATACTTATGGTGGCGGAGGGAGGAGTCTGCTCACTCTCGGCAACGGACCTGGAACTTTCCGTAACCACTTCGATGCCGCGCGAGGCATTGGAGGAAGGGCGCGCAACTTTTCCGGCCAGGAAGATGCACGACATCGTCCGCGAGCTTCCTGACGGCGACGTGACCGTCGAAGAGCAGGGCGGCCGATTCACTCTGAAGTCGGCAACCGGCGAATACAGCCTTCTCAGTATGCCCTCGGACGAGTTCCCCGCTATCCCGACCGATCTTGAAGGGGCCGTGCTGGTTGTCGAGGGCGATCTGCTCCGGCGGATGATATCGAAGGTGGCGTTTGCCAACCACCCGGACGAGACTCGTCCGACATTGCACGGGATATGCTGGCGCGTCGGCCCGTCGACGACGATGATGGTTGCCACCGACGGTCACCGGCTGGCCAAAGTTACCGAGCAAGTCGAGGTGGGCACCGAGGAGCCGACACAGGTCATCGTGCCGCCGCGCGTGTTGCAGCAGGCGGTCAAGCTGATGCGCGACGACAACGTCCTTGAGCGCATATCCGTGAGCGAACGGCAGATCCATTTCTCGTACTCGAACGCCCAGCTTTTCGCGCGCCTGATAGAGGGTGCCTACGTCGATATCGACGCGGTGATCCCCAAAGACAACAACGTCGACATGATCGTATCGGGCGAGGCGCTCTTGCCGGCAGTTCGTCGGATGCTCATCCTTTCGAGCCAGCAGAATCACCAAATCAAGCTGAAGATCGCCGACGGCGAACTCGATATATCGACTATGAATCGCGACATCGGCGCCGAGGCCCGCGAGACGATAGAGGTCTCGTACGAAGGCGAGCCGATGGAAATCGGCTACAATGCCAACTACCTGCTCGAGGTACTGGGCAAGGTCGACGTCGCGAACGTTCGTTTCAGGTTCCGCGAGCCGGTGTCGGCGGCGATCGTGGAGCCGGCCGACCAGCAGGAAGGCGAAGAGCACTTCTGTCTCTTGATGCCTCTGCGACCCGTTGACGTCTGACGGGGTTCGCTCGCTCCGTGGGAGCCGCTATCCGACGGCATTCGGTTGTGGCCCCGGAGCACGGAGGCCCCCGTGCACGTGACGTCGCTGGAACTGGCGGATTTCCGCAACTACCGATCTGTATCGGTGGCCCTCTCGCCGGGCGTCAACGTCTTGGCTGGAGGGAACGGCCAGGGCAAGACCAACTTCCTGGAAGCGGCCGGCCTGCTCTCGGTGGCCAAGTCGCTAAGAGGCGCGACCGACACCGAGATGGTCGGCTGGAGCGCCAAAGAGTCGGTATTGACCGGGCATCTGGCGGACGCTGCGTGCGATCGGATCGAGATGTCGTTGCGACCGCCGGGACGCAAGCGCGTCAGTGTCGACGGGGCGCCCCTGGCCAGTATTAGCGATCTGATCGGGATACTGCGTACGGTCCAGCTTGCGCCGGATGCCATCGAAGACTTATTTCGGTCCGCATCCGGACGGCGCCGCATGTTGGACATGCTGATATCGCAGGTCGATCGAACCTATTTGAGGGCGCTTATTCGCCATCGGAACACAATCGCTCAACTCAACGCCCTGCTCAGGCAGCAGAAGTCTTCGTCGGACGAGCTGGGGGTCTGGGAAGAACAAGTTTCTGTTGCGGCAGTCGAGGTCGTCCGGCGGCGAAGGTCGGTTGTTGAGCGGCTAGAGCCGGCGATCTGCGGCCACTTCGCCGAGCTCTTCGGCGGCGTTTCCATCGAGATGCGGATGCGGACCACACTGCCGGTCGACGATTCCGACGGCGCCGTGGATGCTTGCGCTCGCGCGCTGGCCGAGGCTCGGCCCCGTTCGAGGCAACGCGGATTCGTGTCGAAAGGTGCGCACCGCGATCGTGTCGAGGTCCTGCTGGGCGGCAGGAACATCGAGGAACATGCGTCGCAAGGTCAGTTCAAGGGCGCATTCTTCGCGTGGAAGATCGGCGAGGGCGACGTGATAGAAGAGATCGCCGGCGTCCGGCCTGTGTGGATCGTAGACGATCCGTTCAGCGAGATGGATCGTGCGCGAGCGCTCAAGGCGTTCGAGATGTTCTCGGGCCGTGGCCAGGTTCTGATCACCACCGCCAGAGATGACGATTTGGGCATCGAGCGGTGGGATTGCACGCGTTGGCGGGTGGAAAGTGGCACTATCGAACAGGTCTGACGGCGACGATGCTCCGGAATCGGGGCGCGTGCCCGACATGAAGCGGGCCGATGCCACGCTGCCGCTGGCGTCGCTTCTCTCGCGTCTGACGAAACGATGGAGCAAGCAGGACGAGTTCTGCGTCCGGATGCTGCAGGATCGATGGGCCGAAGTCGTCCCGGATCGCTGGGCGCGGGACGTTCGTCCGGTACGGGTCGACGCCGAAGGCAGGCTTGTCGTGTCGGTGCCGCATTCGGCCACCGTCAGGATGGAGTTGATGCGTGGCAGCCCCCGCGGCACAGCTCTGCTCGAAGGAGCTAAAGAGATAGCCGGTATCGCTTTTACAGGAGTTGTCGTCGAGGATTTCCGACGACGAACAGGCAAGCGTGGGAAAGGATAGAGATCGAATGAGCGCGGAGCCAAAGGTCAATTCGGAAAACGACTACGACGCAGATAGCATTCAGGTGCTCGAAGGCCTGGAGGCGGTGCGGAAGCGCCCGGGCATGTACATCGGTTCCACCGGCACGCAGGGGCTTCAGAACCTCGTGCGGGAGATCGTGGACAACTCCATCGACGAGGCCCTCGCAGGGCGCTGCGACAGGATCGACGTCACGCTCTTGGCCAACGGCGCCGTGCGCGTATCCGACAACGGCAACGGCATCCCGACCGGCATGCACCCGACCGAGGGCGTTTCAGCCGTCGAGGTGGTGATGACAAAGCTCCACGCAGGCGGCAAGTTCGAGAACTCGGCATACAAGGTCTCCGGCGGCCTGCATGGAGTCGGGGCCAGCGTGGTGAACGCTCTCTCGGCGTGGTGCGAGGTGGAGGTCCGGCAGGACGGACAGCTTTTCTGGCAGCGTTACGAGAAAGGGGAGGCCGTTTCGCCCCTGGAGAACAAGGGAGCCGCCGAGGAGTCGGGCACGACAACGACGTTCACGCCCGACCCGGAAGTGATGAGCGAAACAAGCATCCCGCACGACGCCCTCATGCACGTGCTCCGCGAACAGGCGTTCCTCAATCGTGGCGTGACGATCTCGCTCCGTGACGAAAGGGGCGAAGAGCCGAGCGAGGAAGTATTCCACTTCGAGGGCGGTATCGTCGAAATGGTGCGCTTTCTCGATGAGGGCAAGACCCCGCTCCACGAGCCGCCGATATACGTCGAGCGCGTACGAGGCGAGGTCGTCATCGAGCTGGCGATGCAGTATAACAGCGCCTACGCCGAGTCGGTGTTCACGTACGTCAATAACATCAACACGTTCGAGGGCGGAACGCACTTGGCCGGGCTTCGCGCGGCGTTTACAACTACCGTCAACTCGTACGCACAGGCCCACAATCTCCTCAAGGACCTCAAGGAAGGGTTCTCGGGAGACGACGTCCGCGAGGGCATGACTGCCGTGCTCAGCCTCAAGATGCCGAATCCGCAGTTCGAGAGTCAGACGAAGATCCGCCTTGGCAATCCTGAGATAAAGGGCATAGTGCAATCGGTGGTGAATGAGGCGCTCGCCGAGTATTTCGAGGAGAATCCTCAAGTCATCAAGATGGTAATCCAGAAATGCATCGATGCCGCCCACGCCAGGCTTGCAGCGCGGAAAGCGCGCGAGCTTACGCGTCGAAAGAGCATCCTGGACGGAGGCGGATTGCCGACGAAGCTGGCCGACTGCAGCATCACGGATCCTGCATCCTGCGAGATATTCCTTGTTGAGGGCGATTCCGCCGGTGGCTCGGCCAAGCAGGCACGCGACCGTCGCGCCCAGGCAGTGCTGCCGATGTGGGGCAAGATGATGAACGTCGAGAAGG
>CAZSJP010000099.1:8070-9908 GCA_964606675.1 uncultured bacterium | reverse complement strand
ACTAGGACTAGTAGTCGTCTTCGCGGTAGATCAGCGGGTCGTAGCTTTCGCCCACACGGTCCGACGCGACCACCTGTCCGATGATGAACTTGACCGCGCCGTCTTCGTGCACGGACGCTACTCTGCAGTCGAGCCAGAGCGCGCAGTCGTCAAGCAGCGGCGAGCCGGTCTCAGCCGTATGATAGCCAACCTCTCTGAACTTGTCGATGGTACGGCTCGACTTGGTGCCGAAGAGGCGTGCGACTTCGACCTGGTCGCTTCGCAACACGCTCACGCCGAACGCGCCCGACGAGAGTATCAGCTCGCGCGAGTAGCTCTGCCTGCCGACGCAGATCACGACGCGACCGGTGGACATCTCAGCCGCCCATGCGGTCGTGAGGCCGCCCGTGTTGCCCTCGTGCTCGGCGCAGACGACGTAGACGCCCTGCGTGAACATGTGCTGCCCTGCTGCCATGTGCGAGTCCTCTTTCGTGTGTCGTCGTCCGCGTCGCCGCCGCTGGCGGCCACCGCGGACGTTTGGAGTTCTCTTCGAGAACTCCGAGTGTTCTCGGTTCATGGATGCGCCGTTTCTTGGCACCGAGGGCGCAGCACACTGCGCCCCTACGACATGCGCCGAATCAGCCGGTCTCGCGCGATTCGGCGGACAGCCGCCGCCGCCCAATCGCCGGGAAATACAGCCACAGGTTGCTCATGCGCTCGGCCTGGCCGAAGACGATCTCGCCATCGGGGCCGGTGGCTGCCGATGCGAACACGTAGCCGTACGCACGAAGCGCCAGGAGCGATATCGGCACGCCGAGATCGCGTATCTGGCCGTCGGCGGGGTCGTAGGAGAACACGTGGCCGATGTCGTCGTCGCCACCGCACACGCCGAACACGCGCCGGTCGTTGCCCACCGCGAGACAGCGGATCGTCGGAGATACGCCCGGCTTGCCGAGCGACCGCAAGGTCTCGTCCTGCGGGTCGAACGCGAACAGGAAGCCGTCGGAACTCCCGGCACCGTACACGATGCCCGTCACCGGGTCCAACGCGAACGCCTCGGCTTGGTTGTGAATCTCGCGACCTGCGGCGCATGGGATCGTCAGGTCGAGATCGACGAGTTCTTCCGTCGCGAGGTCGAACCGCCAGATCGAACCGTTGCAGAGCGTTCCGTATATGCGGCCCTCAAGGTCGCGAACGATCGTCCGCGAGAATCGGTGGATTGGGTCTACCTTGCCGTAGAGCTTCGTCTTGCCGGCGTCGACCTCGAAGCCGAACAGCGTCCCCGTGCGGTCCGACACGCCGTAGACGGTGCCTCGCGCGCCGTCGAGCACTGCCGCCGCTATGCCCTCGTCCTTCACGGGCACGGCGAGTTCGGTGTATCCGGGGCGGCTGAAGCCCCACTCTTGCAGGCAGTCGTACGGCCACGGCACGGCCGGGTGGCTGAATACCGCGCCGCCGTTCGGCCCAGCGGTGGTCAGCAACAGCGACCTATCGCCCGTGGGCATCACTGCCGTGCACGCCGATGCGCCCGGTATCGCGCCGAGGTCGTGCACGACGCCGGTTGCACCGCGTGTCATGGCCGCGAACATATGCGCCGCCCGTCCGGCGGTTCCGCCGAAGATCATGCCGGTGGCGTCGATTGCCAGCGAGACCGTGGCGCACTCGTCGGCCGGGATCGGCGTCGTGATGCCGGGAAAGGCGAGCGGCATCGCCACCATGGTTCCTTCCTGCAAGAACGAACGGTGGTGGTATTGCACGCTGTCGCGGGCGTGGCTCGACGTGATATCGAGTTCCGGGTTCTTTGCCGGGGGAACCGGCCATGTCCTGTCACGCAAGTCGAGACCCATCTTGGCGGCTCC
>CAZSJP010000099.1:0-8060 GCA_964606675.1 uncultured bacterium | reverse complement strand
GGGAGGTGAAGGTTGTTTCCGGCGCCGGTCACGCCCATCGGCAGGCGGAATATCCCCGATGGGACGCCGCCGACGTGGCCGAAGAACAAGTCCCCGTGCCGATCTCGCGCCGCACGGGAGACGTATTGCGCCGAATGCCCCTCGCGTGTGAGGGTTGCGACCTCGGTTCGTTCGAGGGTGACCGGGCCCATTCGGTACACGACTCCCACACTCCCCTCGTGTGTGGGAGTCGGCCCGTCGGGCCACCGCGCGGCGACATAGTAGAGCATATCGTCGGCGCCGAAGACGAGCCCGCCGCAGTGGTCGGAGAATGTGTCGGCCGGGAACGACGTGTCTCGCTCCCCGGTGGCGGGGCCGAGGTCCTCCATGCGCCCATAGGGCCCGTCGTCCGGCCAGTAGCGGAACAGGTGTTCGTGAGCGCGCCACGTGACTCCGTAGATGCAGTCGCCTTCCGGAGATGCTACGGCGTCGTAGATCACCGAGTGCCACCGGCTCTGGTACGGCTCGCACGGGATGAAGGCCGGGATCTCCTCGAGCCGATCGGTGTCCGGGTCGTACCGGACCAACTGCCCCATGTCGGACGACGTGTAGGCCCGATGCCGACGGTCGGTGAAGACGATCTGCGAGTTGACCGATCCGATGCGGCCGAGGTCCCGCCTTGTGCGGGTGTCGATGTCGTATATGACGAAACGATCGCGGGGATACGTGACGACATAGAGCTTTCCGCGCTCCTCGTCTATCGCCATGCAGCGCGATCCTTCGCGTGGCGCGATCGTATCCCACCACAGCACTTCGTCTGTGTTCGTATCGAACGCCAGAAGTGCCGAGCCGCGAAACGCCTTCCTCGCGTCGTTCCAGTCGGCCCACGGCGAGTAGAGGAAATCGTCCAACGCCGGCGCGCTGAGGTGCGTCGCGGCATAGAGCACTCCGTCGTGCTCCGACGGGCAGAAGCAGTAGTGTATCTTGCACTGGGTCGCTCGGCCCCGATCCGGCGGATCGTCGACCGAAGCGGTGACGTCGACGACGTATTCGAGCGCGTCGGCGGCATCGTCGTAGCGTGCGATGTACACGCCCACGCCACCGATGTGCTCCGTGCAGACCGCGGCATAGGCCCGCCCGTCGGGTCCGGTCGACAGAGACCAGCACGTATCGGAAACCGGTACGTCGGTGAACTCGTGGAACTCCGCGCGTGTAGACATCCCCATCTCCCTCGGTTCTCGCCGGCACAGACGTCGTTGCCTACAAGATAGGCAGAAGCGTGGCTGGTGGGCAGGTGTCGAGAGGGGCGGCCGGGCGTCGAAGCAAGGGCGCCACTTGGCGTTGTGCGTTCCCGATTGTTTTATTATTGTCATTGACGTGTGGAGTAGGGCTTCCAAAGTTTCGAGAGGCGTCCGCTGCGGCGGCATCCCGCATCGCCCATACTGGAGGTTCGGGGATGCATTCGTTTCGCATCCGGCGGGAACGCGAACGGCGTTCAGGAAGGGGTAGGCATGTCTACTGAATCGGGCGCTGCGGCCAACGGGGGCCAGCCCGAACTGGTCGAGTCTATGGCGCAGATCCTCCAGGATCAGCGGCGGATCAACATCCTGATGACTCGCATGGTTCACGACCAGAACGAGCGCGTGAAGGCCCTCGAAGAGGGTATGATCGCCGGTGGGGAATCGGGCGGCCAGCGTGCAAGTGGCAAGGTCGCAGGAGCCACGGCGATCGAAATCGGGAAGGATATTCCCGCCTACCCGATCTCCGACCTGGAGTTTCTGAAGAAGAGCGAGGTCTTCGGCACGCTCGATGACGACTCGTTGCGGGTCATGTACCACAAGGGCGAGTTGCACAAGTACAAGCGAGGCGAGTCGATCTTCGGCCTTGGCAGCAAGTCCGACGCTCTGTACGTGATCAAGGAAGGCGTCGTCGAGATCGCGCGCCCGATGGACGACCCGAACGAGTTCAAGACCGTGGCGTACTTCACGAAATACGACACCATCGGCGAGATGCGGATCATCACGCAATCGGTTCACCGGTCGATCGCCCGCGTTCCGGGCCTGGCGGAGGTTTTCACCCTCCCGTACGAGGCGTTCATCGAGCTGATGGGCCTCATACCGAAGCTCGCCGTGCTGATGCTCGAGATATTCGCGCACAAGCTTGAGGGAACAGTCTCGACGTTGCGCACGCACGAACAGCGGCAGCGACAGCTCGAAGGCAACTTGGACTATTTCGATCTGCCGACCGTGATCCAGACGCTGCTCAGCACCGACCAGCGAACGGGTATTCTCCACGTCAACGACGACAAGCAGCAGACCGTCGCCGAGCTGTTCATCGATGGCGGCACCGTCAAACGTGCCAGGATGGGCAAGCTCAGCGGCGAGGACGCCTTCTATCAGCTGTTCCAGGCGAAGCTCGACCGAGGGAGTTTCTTCTTTAAGGAA
This sequence comes from uncultured bacterium, assembly GCA_964606675.1. GTDB lineage: Bacteria > Latescibacterota > MWCZ01 > MWCZ01 > MWCZ01 > CAZSJP01. The sequence goes on along the minus strand of CAZSJP010000099.1, from coordinate 5,637 downwards.
GACGTCGAGGTCGACAAAGAGACTGCCGAGATGGAGATCCCGGGCATGGGGCTGCTCATGGAGGCCGCGCGCCTGCAGGACGAGCTTTCCGCCCTGAAGGATGAGATCGACGATCCGGCGAAGGTATATGAGCTGAAGGCCGAAGGCCTCGAATGGGAGGTCGATGAGGAGACCGGCGAAGAGGGCAAGATTCTCGCGCAGGCGATTTGGGACGGGTTCGGCAAGGGCAAGACCGTGCAGGATCTCGTCGACGATTTGCCGCGCAACACATATGCCGTCTACTCGACCATTGCGACACTCATGCAGACCGAGCAACTCGGCTAACGAACGCGGTCACGCCGAACGATGAACGGGACGAGCCTGCGATGGCTCGTCCCGTTTCTTCTTGCGCCGAAGGCGCGATCGTCGGCCTAGACGCCGCGAGCGATGGCATCCGCCATTCGCACCGTCCGCACAGTCGCTTGCACGTCGTGCACGCGGATTATCCTCGCACCAGACCACGCTGCCACCGCGGCGCACGCCAGCGATCCTTCCAGCCTGTCGTCCACCGGGAGGCCGAGAACCCTTCCTATGAAGCCCTTCCGAGATGCCCCGATCAGCACCGGGAACCCGAGAGCGCATATCTCATCGAGCCGCCTTAGGATCTCCAGGCTCGGCCCTGGTTCCGAACTGACGAACGCGCCCATTCCGGTGTCCACGACGATTCTGTCGCGGCCAATCCCCGCCGACTCCGCGGTCCGGACCCGAGCGAGGAGGAACTCCTTCACGCTCGACACTACGTCGTCGTAGTGCGGGGCTTCGAGGGTTGTCCGGGGAGTGGCGTCCTTCGAGTACATCAACGCCACCGGGCAACCCGCGGACGCGACGACCGATGCCAGGCCGGGGTCTCCGCGAAGAGCGGTCACGTCGTTGATCATCTGCGCGCCGGCGTCCAGCGCCCGCCGAGCGACCCCGGCTTTCGATGTATCGACCGACACGCGAGCGCCCGATTCGGCCAGCGCCTCAATCACGGGCATGACGCGGCGGCACTCCTCGTCGGCCGGCACTGGATCGCTTGCCGGCGCAGTGCTCTCGCCGCCCACGTCGAGGATGTCCGCGCCCTCGTCGAGCAGCCGCAGACCGCGGTCGATGGCTGCAGCCGACGTATCGTATCGCCCGCCGTCGGAGAATGAATCCGGGGTAACGTTGATGACGCCCATCACCAGCGTCCTTGAGCCATGTAGCAGCTCCAGCAACGACACGACAAACCTCCCTGGGCGGCATCGCCGATGCGCGGCGCGATCGACGCGATTGGGTGGCCGAGCCTTTGCCGATGGCCGCAGGCTTGCCGATCTTAATTGCTCTCGGCTGTGGTCGCATGAGATCGGCCCGCCCGGCTCCGCATCGTTCTCGGCACTCCTACTCGACGCAGATAGATAAGCAATGTCGCAACATAGCCCACATGGTGAAAGAGCCTACGCGGAGACGATCGGTACAGTCTCCCTCGGAGACAGACCGGTTCGCGTATGGATACCCGCCGGCCCTTCGACTGCGCCGATTGTCGGCCCGGACGAACATTTGTTGCCGGTTCTAGTCGCGCGCCTTCGTCCGACGTCGCTGCTCGAGATAGGAGCCGATTTCTGCCTGGTCGGATTGCTGGCCCTGCAAGACGGCCTTGCCGAGACCGTGCACTGGTAGTGCGAGACGTTCGCGCCGAGCGCATGATCCGCAATACGTTGGAGGCCGGCGACCGAGAAGGTGGCGACGCGGTTCTGGGCGAGGGCGCGCTCGACGCGCCGTTGCCGACGTACGACGTCGTCCTGGTTCACCAGCAAGGCTCGCGCGCGTTGACGGAAGCGCTGATTCGCCAGGCGGCGACGAAGATCGGCGGCGAAGGTACGCTTGTTCTGACCGGGGGCACGCAGGAAGGAATCAACGTCGCCGCGCACGTGCTCGACGACGTTTGCGCCGACGTGCGGGAAGAGCCCGGAGCGCGTGGGGCACGCGTGCTGTGCGGAAGGCGGCCGAGACCCGACCGGACTCTCATAGGGGCGATACCGGCCACAGAACACCGGGCGGATCTCGACGGCGTCGACGTCCGTTGGCTCACCAAACCGGGTGTCTTCAGCGCCGACGGCCCCGACCCAGCGTCGCAACTGCTGATCGAGAACGTCAGGTTGCCTCACAAGGGGAGGATACTCGATCTTGGCTGCGGCGCCGGCATGGTAGGGTTGTGGGCCGCGCTCAGGATGCCGGGCACGGAAGTCACGATGGTCGACAGCGACTGCTCGTCGGTGGCGTGTGCCCACGCGGGCATCGAGGCCAACGGTCTGACGAATGCGGTGGCGCTGCTGAGCGACGGCGTCGATGCCGTCCGAGTGCGGTAGTTCGACGTCGTCCTGACGAATCCGCCGTTCCACCGGGCCGGCAGGCGCGAGGCCGGGCTCGTCGAGCGATTCGCCCGCGAGGCCGCCGGCGTCATCGGCAGGAAAGGCCGGCTATGGCTGGTCACGGCACCGACCGTTCCGATCCGTCAGGTGCTGGAAGAGCTGTACACGGACGTCGTCGTGGCGGAAGAGGACGGCAACGCGAGAGTGTACGACGCCATCAGGCGACCGCGCAGGAATGCCGACGGGTTGTACGAGAAACGGGCGAGGCGTTCGCACTGAACGCCTCGCCTCGTTGTCGCTATCGCATGGGGTGATCGTTTCGCCCGATCGCTCGGACGATTAGCGTTCACCGGCCGGCTACATCATGCCGCCCATGCCGCCCATGCCACCCATGCCGCCGCCCATGCCGCCCATACCGGGGTCGGCGGGCATCGGCGGGGCTTCTTCGGGAATGTCCGTGACGGCAGCCTCGGTGGTCAGCAGCAGGCTGGAGACGCTTGCGGCGTTCTCCAGAGCGATGCGGACAACCTTCGCCGGATCGATCACGCCGTCGGTCATCAGATCGCCATACTCGTCCGTGCCGGCGTTGTAGCCGAAGGAACCCTCGCCATCTCTGACGTTCTGTACGACGATGGAGCCTTCTTTGCCTGCGTTCTCCGCGATCCACCGCATCGGGTCTTCAATCGCCCTGCAGACGGTCTCGGCGCCGATCTTCTGATCGCCTTCGAGCTCGAGGGCGGCCACTGCGGCCTGAGCGCGGAGGAGCGCCACGCCGCCGCCCGCAACGACGCCTTCTTCGGCAGCCGCGCGGGTCGCGTGGAGAGCGTCTTCGACTCGGGCCTTCTTCTCTTTCATCTCGATTTCGGTCGCCGCGCCAACGTTGATCACCGCGACGCCGCCGGCGAGCTTGGCAAGACGCTCCTGGAGCTTCTCACTGTCGTAGTCGCTCGTGGTGTCGTCGATCTGGCGACGAATCTGGTTGATGCGGCCGCTGATCTCGCTCTTATCGCCGGCGCCCTCGATGATCGTCGTGTTGTCCTTGTCGATGACGACGCGACGCGCGCTGCCGAGGTCGTTCAGGACGACGTTCTCAAGCTTGAACCCGGCATCTTCGCTGATGACACGACCGCCCGTGAGGACCGAGATGTCTTCCAGCATCGCTTTGCGACGATCTCCGAAGCCTGGCGCCTTGATCGCGGCGGCTTTGATCGTGCCACGCAGCTTGTTGACGACCAGCGTCGCGAGTGCTTCGCCTTCCAGCTCTTCGGTGATGATGAGGATCGGCTTCTGCGTCTGCGCGACCTTCTGAAGCACCGGAAGAAGATCGTTGATGGCTCCGACCTTCTTGTCGTGGATGAGGATCGCCGGATCCTCAAGGTCGACTTCCATCGACTCAGGATTCGTGACGAAGTAAGGCGACTGATATCCGCGGTCGAACTGCATGCCCTCGACCACGTCCAGCGTCGTCTCGATGCTCTTCGCCTCTTCGACGGTGATGACGCCGTCCTTGCCAACCTTCTCCATCGCGTCGGCGATTAGGTCGCCGATCTCTGAATCGTTGTTGGCACTTATCGACGCAACCTGCGCCATATCCTCTTTGCCGGCCACGGGGCGGCTCTGCTCCGCGATCGCTTTGACGGCTGCCGCGACGGCCTTGTCGATGCCGCGCTTGATGTCCATCGGGTTGGCGCCTGCGGTGACGTTGTGAATGCCCTGCTCGAAGATGGACTGGGCGAGGACGGTCGCTGTCGTTGTGCCGTCGCCGGCCACGTCGGAAGTCTTGGATGCGACTTCCTTAACCATCTGCGCGCCCATGTTCTCGAACTTGTTGTCAAGCTCGACTTCCTTGGCGACGGTGACACCGTCCTTCGTCACCGTGGGAGCGCCGAACTTCTTGTCGAGCACGACATTGCGGCCCTTCGGCCCCAGCGTAACTTTCACGGCGTCCGAGAGCTTTGACGCCCCTGCGCAGGCTCTCTCTCGCCGTGGTATCGAATTGCAACTGTTTCGGCATGGTCTGGTTCACCTCCGACCTTGGTTCACTTCTCGACGATTCCGAAAATGTCGGTCTCGGACATGATCAGGTAGTCTTCGCCTTCGATCTTGACGTCTGTACCCGCGTACTTGCCGTACAGAACTATCTGCCCGGCTTCGACGTTCATCGCCAACGCTTTACCGTCGTCACCAACCTTGCCTGGACCCACGGCGACGATCTCGCCTTGCTGCGGCTTCTCTTTCGCGGTGTCGGGGATTATGATGCCCCCGCGTACCTGTTCGTCTTCTTCCACGGGCTTCACGACCACTCGATCGCCCAGCGGCTTGATGTTCATGGGGAAGATCTCCTCTTAAACGATTAGGACCCCGGTGAATCGGACTTTTTCCGCTCCGGCCTGTTAGCACTCTCTCTTGTCGAGTGCTAACAAACCGCCCCTAGAGTATAGGAGCCGACGTCTCGGGTGTCAAGTGCGAAGCACGCGCGATTCATCCGGTCGTGAATGCCGCGCGTGGACGGCCGCTCCGACGGCGATCACGGCGCTATCTACATGCGCTCGGCGGGGCTATCTTAGTCTGAAGTGCCGCCGTCGCCGAGTCGGGCCGACAACGTGGCCGCGGCGGGGTATCGACGGACGTATTGCCGGGCGAGAGGACGTGCTATGTGCGGAATCGTGGGGTATCTGGGCCGAAAAAGCGCCGCCGGCGTCTTGTTGAACGGGCTACGGCGTTTGGAATACCGGGGATACGACTCGTCGGGCATGGCGCTCTGTGCGGAGGGCACGCTGGCCGTACGGAAGGCTGTCGGCAAAGTCGGTGAGTTGGCCGACAGATCGCACGATCTGCCAGAGCGAGCGACCGCCGGAATCGCGCATACCAGATGGGCAACGCACGGCGCACCGACTATGGAGAACGCGCACCCCCACGTCAACGCGTCGGGCAGCATCGCCGTTGTGCACAACGGCATAATCGAGAACTACGGCGACCTGCGGCCGGCGCTCGAACAGGAGGGGTACGCGTTCGCCTCGGAGACCGACACCGAGGTGCTGGCGCACCTGATAGACGCCGCGTGGCAGGGCGACCTCCTGGCGGCCGTCGAGAGCGCGCTCTCGCGAGTTGTCGGCACCTACGGACTGGCCGTTGTGTCTTCGGACCAGCCTGGCGTGCTGGTCTGCGCCCGGCTCGGAAGTCCGTTGGTGATCGGCCACTCGGACCATGGCTTCCTCGCGGCGAGCGACTCGTCCGCGCTCGTCGAGCATACGAGCGACGTCACCTA
>CAZSJP010000098.1:0-9951 GCA_964606675.1 uncultured bacterium | reverse complement strand
CATCCAGATTAGCTCTGAAATACACGTGCTTGTCGTCATCGACACGCCTCCCAGCGCTGAGCATCAGCCCGGATGGCGGTGCCTCCCCCTTCAACGCTCCAACCGCGAACCTGCAGCTTTCCCCCTCGCGATCCAGATAGCTCTTTGGAATCGGCATCAATTCCTGTTCCGCCAAATTCGTCACTACGTCGCGAAGCCTGCGCGCGAAATCCTCGTCGCCGACCTCTTCGGCAACGGTCGCCGTCGCCGGGAAAGCCGTTCGGATGTGCGCCATATCGGTCTGACAATCTCGCACCATGTACCCGCTAGCATGCTCGTACGGATGACTGGCGGGCATGTGATACACGCCGTCATCGTCTTGTTCGAGGGCGTCCAGGTAGAACTGACATGTCTCTCGCATCAGCGGCCAAGCGATGTCCCTTAAGAACTCCGTGTCACCGGTATGCCGCCAGTACCGCCACGCGTCCAGGCCGATTTGAAGCCCCGGAGTGAACAGCGGAATGCGATCATCCTGATAGCCCCGATGGTCCAACACGTCCGTATATAGGGCGCCCGACCGGTTCTGAGCATGCTTCGCCGACTTGATCGCTCTCGGCAAGCCCTCATGTCGCATTCGAAGATAGCCGAGTGTAAGCTCTGGATGTCCCGCTGAAGTCACGGGCCAGCCGAGTTGCTGCTGGTTCCAGTGGTAGTAGTGGTTCCAGGCCCGCGCATCGCGGTTCGGATTCCAGATCCCATTGATGAAGTGTGGCGGATACTTCCCGCGCGATCCCGACCCCATCGTGTAATGGTTCATGTACCACAGATTCTCGAGGTACTTGTCCGGCAGGCTGACAAACGACCTGTTCCAGAAAGCCGCCCAGTTCTTCCTGTGCGGCTCCGATAGTGCCGAAGCCCCCTCTTGCTTGGCTATGTCGACTCGCGTTAGTGCCTCCGCCAGCGGGTCATCCGCGGTGCCGGAATTCTGTGTCTCCTCCATGCTGACGATTGCCGCATATACACGCATGTGGACTTCACGCGATGCCGGTACGATCATGCTCGCACTACGTCGGTGTTCTCTGAGCGCTGTGGGGTAGCCATCGTCGACTTCAAGGCTCATCGCGACGGCGAATCGGGTCGACCGAGTCTCTTGAACGAGCCATACGTGATGCATGTCGGATCCGCACTCGATCCCATCGATACCGCGCTTCGGCTCCCGAACGATCGTGCGGTACCAATGCCCGAATACGCGGCTGCCCCAGCGTTCGAGCCGCACCACGCGTGGCACAAGATCGTCCAGTTTGTCGGTGTAGTCTATCACCAACACGGCGGGGTCGGCATTCATCCACGTCCTGACCTCCACTTGACTGAACGGGGTAACCGACCGGATGGTGGCCTCTGCTGTGAACAATTCGAGTCGGTTCTCGAACTCGTTCTGGTACGTCCAGTCGAACGTCGGCAAACCGGTCCCGATGGATATCGTCCCTGCCGAACGCAACGCCGTAGCGACTTCTTCATCTTCCTTGTTCCACGATCCGAAGGGTCGCTTTGGACCGTCGTCCCAGAGGTCGCACCTACCAAGCTCCCACCTCGGGCCTCGCGTCGGTGTCCAAAGCAAGGCGCCGCTTTCGCCATCTCCGAGCGGCAAGCCTTGGGACGGCAGATGAGCCGGCGTCTGGTACACGATGTCATGTTGGCTCAAGTACGATGCGTAGTCCGTGCGCAGAAGATCGCCCGGCTTAGTTTCCGCGTCGCTTCGCTGCAGCGATTCGTCCATGGCGTTGCTCCTTACTGTGATGCCTGGGTTGCCTTGTGATAATCTACGAGGCTGCATCTGTCTGCGCTACGCCAAATGAAAAGCGCCCCCGATAGAAATCTCCGGTCCGGCGTGCCGGCCAACTTCCAAACGGAGGCGCATTTCTGTGTTCTGCTACGATTCGCTACAGAATCGGATTGTCGGCCTTGGCCTTCAATTGTTCCCAACGCTCATCGACCGTAGCCTGCAACTCTGCAAGCAGATCTGCATTCTCCGGCTTCAAGAGATGAGCGAAAGCGCGTCCCATGAGCTTGATTGCCTCGTCGATGGGCACCTTCTTGTCTTTCGCTTCGGGATTGTAGTTTAGCGTCGTCACGCCATTCTCGACCTCATAGAGCGGATGGACGCATGCGTCGACAAGCTTGCTGATACATTCGTTGCCGAGCGACTCTTCCGCACCCCAGTTGAGCGGGCAGACGCTAAACACCTTACCGAACGCAAAGCCACCGCCCCTCACCGTTGCCTGCGCCTTCCGTGCTTTCGTGATCATATCCCTGGCGTTGGATTCTCCGGCCTCGAACAGGTAGCTGCAACTCGTGCCACGAAGGATCTCGATAATGTCCTTATGATGGGTCTGCTTGCCACGCTGACCCGGACCGATATGAGCGTTGGAGTTTCGCTGGCCCTTGAAGCCGGTGTAGCAGAGCTGCCCGCCCGTGTTCATGTAACCCTTGTTGTCGTATTCGAGCATGATGAACGGGTCGTCGCGTAATGCTGCGCCGATCACCTGATCCATTCCGATGTCGTCGCCACCGTCGCCCGATACGGCCACGAAGGTGATCTCTTCATCGATCTCACCCTTCGCTTTCATTCGATGATACATCTCGACGACGCCGGTAGCGGTGGAGGAAGCGTTGTGAAAGAGGTTGTGGAAGTACGGAACCTTGAAGCTCGTGTCCGGGTAGCCGGTGGTAACGACCATACCGCAACCCGTGTTGAAGAACAGCACGACTTGCCCGTCGATCCCGCGAAGGAACAACTCCAAATTCGTGAATATCCCGCATCCCGGACATGCCGTGTGTTTCGATACGCGGGATGGCATTTCCGCCAGCTTCTTGAGAATCGGGCGCTTCATCCCTGCATTCAGCGTCGTCTCTTCGGTCGAGAGAGGAGTCAACGTCTGAGGCGGGTCGTAGTCCTCGTTCCCCGGCCAAGCGCCATGATACAGGTCGAGCTTGTCCTTCCTACGCGTTCCGTTGCCGTTGTGGTTCAACGCCTCGGTGAACATCTTCACGCCGTCTTCTGGAACGAAGTTCAGTCCACCGATACCGTAGATCCGACCTATCACCTTGTTGGTCGCACCAACCCGCTGAAGCGCCGCTCCGATCTCGTTCTCCAGGTAGTTCCCGGCGCCATATTGAGTGACGCGTTCCGCCACGATTATTGTCTCGGAGTCTCTGACGGCATCGACCAGTTCCTCTTCCGGGAACGGACGCAGAACCGTCGGGATCGCCACACGAACCTTCTTGCCGTCCGCATTAAGACTGTCGACCGCGGTCTTCGCCGATTCTCCCGCTGAGTTGAGTGCTACGAGAGTAACGTCCGCATCGTCCGAACCGTACGTCTCGCAGAAATCGTACTGGCGGCCGCTCAACGCCGCGAACTCAGCGAATATGTCGGGAAGCTTCGCGTATGCGTCGGCCATCTTTTTGTCTAGCTGCACCTTCGAGTTGATCAGGTCGTCGTTCATGTACGGCCCGATGGTGTGCGGATGTTCGAAGTCCAGAAGGTTTGGAATCTCCGGTTTCTTGCCGATGAAAGCGCGGACATCGGCGTTGTCTTCGAATACCTGCGCGCGCCTGGTTCCATGGCTCGTATGGAAACCATCGTAGGCTACGAATGCCGGCAGCGAAACTGCCTCGGCAGCCTTAAGTGCGATAATATTCAGGTCGTACGTGGCCTGCACGGTCGGCGCGAGGAATATCAGCCAACCGACTCCGAGGGTTGCCGCGAGGTCGCTGTGCCCGTTCTTAATGTTGAGTGGCCCCGACACGTCTCGCGTTGCCAGGTTCATCACCATCGGCAGCCCCAAGCCCGAAATGGCCGGAAGTTGCTCCATCTTCAGAAGCAACCCGTTAGCCGACGTGACGTCGACGACACGTCCACCGGCCGCCGCTCCGCCCGTGATGATACTGGCCGCTGCAAGCTCAGACGTGCCGATTATGAAACTGAGATCGGTCTTTCCCGCAGCGACAATCTTGCTCACCTCTTCGCCCGCATCCGACGAAGGAGTTATGGGGTAGTACCCTTCAATATCGTAGCCTATGTCGACAATCGCTCTCGCTACGGCCTCATTGCCGTTCATTATTACCGGAATCTGCGATGCCATATTGGGAAACTCCCTTCAAACAACAATTAGAACGTAAGATCGCCTACGCTACCGCTTTAGTCGGAAGCGTCAGTGCCTGTCCCTTCTTGCCCGACGGGCATATCTCAACGCAGCGCATGCAGCCTTTGCAGTAGGCCGTGTTGATGCCCGCGAGATGTCCGTCGTCCCCCCACGTCAGGCTACCGGGATCGGAGCACGTCGTAGTGCACATCGCACAACCGATGCAGACTTCGCGGTTGAACGAGGGCACAAGACCGTAGCCTGCAACCTGCAATGCGCGCCTGATCGTAGAATGATACAGCGCATCGATGGTGCCACCGTTCAGCATGTTGAGGTAGCCGATATCGCCCCGCACAGCGGTCGATGCTGCGACCAGTTCGTAATCGTCGGTTGGCTCGAACGATTTCTCAACCGTACCCTCGTTCGCTGCTTTAAAAGCCGCTATGTTGCGCTCCGCTACATACGGCCACGCTGCAACGATAGTCTTCTCCACCACGTCGGTCGGAAACCCGAGTGCGCGAGCTACAAGACACATTATCGGCATGTTCAGGCGCGACTTTGTCTCCTCGGCGATCTTCTCGGCATCGAGACACACAATCGTGCCCGAGTGCAACTTCAGTCGTTTGCGGATATCGTCGGGCGTTTCCGTCGTATTGACGATGACCGTTGCGTCTTCCTGAAGTCCGGCATTCATGTTAAGCTGCTCGATTAGGCCCGCTCGGAACACAGCCAGAATATGCGGTGTGGTGGTCGGACCCGATGTTCGCACGCTCGTACCAAGCTCACAAAGACGAAGCGAGACGTCCGTAGGCGTTCCTTTCTTCTCGCTGCCGTATTTCGCGTCGTACGCGCCGTCGAGGTCAAGCTCACCCACGGCAATCTTGAATAGCAGCTTGGCGGCCATATTCGCGCCGTCGCCGCCTATAGCCGACAATAAGACGTTGCAGAATCCAAGCCGATCTACATACGGCAATTCATAGGACATCGACAGTCGCTCCTTGATCGGGAATACATGAGGCTTACGTACACCGAAATGTCGACAAGCCCCTTAGGAATGTGCGTCATACGAGGGAAATCACTCATGCTCTATGGCATATTGCTGGCGGCCCCAACGGCATATCGCTCGTAGCGAAACCATTCATCCGACGAATCTAGAGTGGGAAATATGATTGGCGGACAGCCATCCATCATACTAAAGATACCTGACGAACCATCGCTGGCACAATAAGTGCAAACGAGGTACCAAGTATGCCCCCCATAGGCTCTTGCGCCCGTATATCGCGCAATAACCGCATTATTGCGAGTAACTGCCCGCATGTCGTGCCAGTGATGATGCTCGGGAACGGACAATATGTCACCACTGTCGCAACGTCTGTCAACCTACATTGCGCCGCTTGTTGTTGCGGCCCCTTCGACAACATCTTCATTCTCTAGGTTCTAGAGATCTGCCAACCATGCAACCCCGTGCTGCGTTTTCAGAACGCGGCCCATGCCTGACCGAAGGCAGGAAAGGGCTCTCTTCTATATGGCTCGTCGCTCAACGAGACGTGGCGCGAGACCGAAGGGCAAGACGCCCCGGCGGCAATCGGTCTCTGCCGGTAAAGCCATGCCGGCGCGCATCTCACTTCCGCACGTGTCGGCTCAGACATTGGCCTGGTTCCTCATCGGACTCCATGTAGCCATCTGTGCGGTCATCAGTTTCGGGTATTGGCAGTTCGGTGGGTACGGCGTCGAAACCGATACCCTCGGCGGATACCTGCCGCAGACGCGGAACATGTTGCGTGGCGATTTCAGCGTCTTGGATGGCTTCAAAGGCCCGGGTTATCACATGGCGGTCGCTCTCGTGAGCATCGTTGTGCGAGATCTCCTCCTATCCGCTAAAGTGGTTGCACTCTCAAGTGCGGGCATCGTCCTCGCATTGCTCTTCCACGTGATACGCCGGAGAATCGGCCATCCGGAAGCATGGTGCACGATAGCGCTTGTCGCTCTCAACGCCCAGTTCGCGCTCTATACAATCCAGGTTGGCACGGATATGTACTTCCTTGCTCTTGCCATGGCAGCCGCCGTTCTAATCCTCGATGGCTTGGGTATAGAGAACCTGCTCCGCTGCGCTCTCATCGCCGGCGTTCTGGCAGGACTCGCGTACCTGACGCGCTACAACGGCATTTTCCTCGTATTGGGCGGGGTCTTCCTCTTCCTGCTCGATGGCAGGCAGCGCGGCAAATCGCGTATATGGCCCCCGGCCGTAGAAAACATCAAGGTGGCGGGGCTGTTTCTCGTCGCCTCGGCTGCGACGGTTCTGCCCTGGTCGCTACTTACGTGGTCCAAGGGACTCGGTTTCTTCCACAACCGCAACTACGTGAACATCGCGTACGAAATGTTCGGGCGCGACCGTGTAAGCTGGGATCACTTCTGGGCGCACTTCTCCGGTGTTTTCCAGTCGTTCGGCGACGTGCTCTCCGGACGTCTCGGTACCTTTCTTCCCATGGTCTTCTCTAACGCCGTCGAGCACCTTCAGCTTGATGTCGCGAGAGTGCTTGCACCCAACGCCGGTCCGTTCGGGCAATTGTTCGCGGTGCTGTGGGCTGCAATGATGGCCCTCGGCCTTACACTGGCTATCCGTGTGCATCGCTGGCGCATATGGCCGGTGGCGCTCCTCGGATTGCTTTCGTACGGCGTCCTCATACCAGTGTTTTACGGCGAGCGCTTCAGCCTTCCGATGCTGCCCATCTACGCTCTTCTGGCAGCCTTGCCGGCAGGCTATGCAATCCGATCGTGGTCAATGCCACAGCGACTCGCTCCCATGCTCGTGCTGATCGCCATCGCATTTTCCGGCGCCGGCTACTCGGCCGATTCGGTACAGGGGCTACTCGATAGCATACCCAAAGGCGCAGCGTCGATCGCCCGACAAATGGATGGCAAACTGCGTAGTGGCAGCTCAACGCGCCGAGATCGCCTCATCGCGCGCAAGCCCCATCTTGCATACTTCTTGGGCCTCGAAAATGCCGGCATTCCCATGATTCAATCCGTTGCCGAATTGCCGGATATCGCTCGCGAGCGTCACGCACGCTACCTGTTGGTGAGTGGCGTGGAAGCGCGGTTGCGGCCACCGCTGAGAATACTCCTGAACCCGGCGGATGCGCCATCGTTCCTCAAACCGATAGCCACCTCTCGAGTGCGCAACTATCCTGCTGTCCTATACGAGTTTACCATCGACATCCCGCCTGCGCCCGACCATGACGCCACCGCCGAAATCACCCCCAAAAGACCTCCCGAAGCCCCAGTAGCGGTTCGTTTGGGAAGAGCATACTTGCTGTCGGGACGACGCGACCTTGCGATTGAGGAGTTCAGGCGCGCTCTGCGTCAGAACCCCGACGAGCCAACCGCGCATCTGGCGATGGTTGAAGCCGACGTAGCATACTTGGACTGGATCGGTAGCCGGACGGATATGTCTGCATCGGACCGAGCCAAAAGCCTCCGAATGTGGCCCAATATCGAACGGCAGCTTGTCGATCTGAAAGGACGATTCGAGAGCTCGCACGAAGTTCAATTCAAATGTGGAGAGATTCTTGAGACGCGCGGCAAGATAACTATCGCACTTGCTGCATATAGGCGAGCCGTTGCACTCGACTCCACCGACAAAGATGCACGAGCGGCGCTGGCGCGCTTACTTGGCAACCCTGAATAACGAAGGACGCAGCGTCGGGACGGCCCAATGGCCGCCCCGGCTCTGCGATTGCCCCTAGAGGTCGACCACGGTATGGGTTTCCCATGACTTGATCGCAGCTTCGATGATCTCCTGAACCGCCAGGCCATCGGCGCCCGAGGCGTCGATATCTTCCGGTTTCGCTCCATCTGTCAGTTGCTGTAGCCACTTGTGGATGCGCGACTCAAACGTGTCGCCGAAGCTACGCATCCCGCCGAGGTAGCTATACGATTCTTTCCCTATCGATCCGCGGTCGTAGAACGTCAGCTCTTCGCACGCATCCTCGATCACGAACCGCCCCTTGCTACCCACCACCTCGGCGCGTTCCAGACCATAGCTGTCGCCCGCGTCGTAGCTCCCGGTGAGATGCCCGACGATATCGTTCTCGAATAGCACGTTCACTTGCGCATTCGACCAGATCGCCCTGCCCTCACCCTTCATCATGAACGCATGAACGCTCTTCGCAGAGCCACAGAAATATCGCATTACGTCGAACGAATGCGGATGCAGCGCACGGAGATGGAACCACGGCGAGCTCTCGTTCGGATTGTTGATCCACATCGTCATATTCATGATATGGAGTTTGCCCAGACGTCCCTCGTCCACCCACTCCTTGGCTCGGATAGCCGCCGGAGTGAAACGGTGATTCAGATTGATCGCGTAAGCCACGTTCTTCTCTTTGGCCAGAGCGACCTGCTTCCGCGCCTTCTCGATCTCGTTCGAGATGGGCTTTTCGCCCAGCATCGGCATTCCCGCGGCCAGCAACTCCATCGTTGGAACATGATGATCGCCGCCGTTTTCCTTTCCGGCCGTGCACATACTACACGCGTCGATTTCGACGTCGCTGTCGAGCATCTCCTGCACGCTGTAGAACACCTTGGCGCCGTATTGCGCTGCGGCCTTGTCCGCACGCTCCGGGATGATGTCGCAGACAGCGACGACCTCGGCAAGCGGGTCGTTCACGTACGTTTGTGCGTGAAGGTTCCCGATTCCGCCCAAGCCGACAATTCCGATCTTCAATGGCATGATCCGATCCCTTTCGTGTACATCGTGGCGATTTCATACTGAGGACACCGCTCGAATGTATGCTCGTGGGCGATTCTCCTCAAGTCCACCACGCCCGAAACGCAACCAGTGTCCGTACGGAAAAACGGCCGAGCCATTTCTATTATGCAGATGGCCCGGCCGTTGCCTCGATGTATGCCGATCGATGTAACGTATCTACAAAACTTCCGGCCCGGATTCTCCTGTTCGAATCCTCACCGCCTCGTCGATCACCGATACGAATATCTTGCCGTCGCCAACCTTCCCGGTTCGGCCGGCTTTGACGATGGCCTCAACCGCCGAATCGCAGATGCTATCGCCTACAACAGCCTCCAATTTGACCTTGTTCACGAAATCCACCTGATACTCGGCGCCCCGGTAGAACTCCGTGTGGCCTTTCTGCTGACCGAAACCGCGTACCTCTATCACCGACAATCCGGTTACCCCTGCTTCTGTCAACGCCACGCGTATGTCATCCAACACATGCGGTCGAACGTAAGCCTCTATCTTCTTCATCGTATGCCGATCCTTTCGTGCCTGTTTTCAGGAGTCTGTCGTGTCCCGCGCTAGCTCAGATTGTAGCCACGCTCGCCGTGTTGCGTCGTATCCAGACCTTCGCGCTCCTCGATCTCAGTCACCCGCAGGCCGACCGTTGCGTCAAGCACCTTGAGGATGATCCAAGTGACAACGACAGCGTAGGCCGCGGTGGCGAGCACACTGTAGACCTGCACCATGAACTGGTCGAAATTGCCTTCGAGCAGGCCCGCGTTACCGCCCCACACGGTGCTGGCGAATACCCCGGTCAGAAGGGCACCCAACGCGCCGCCGATGCCGTGCACGCCGAATACGTCGAGCGAATCGTCATATCCGAACCGAGCCTTCATGACGATCGCACCGTAGCATACACCGCCCGCAGCAAGGCCGATCAGAAGAGCCGGCATCGGACCGACGAAGCCTGACGCAGGTGTGATAGCCACCAGCCCGGCAACGACTCCCGACGCAGTGCCCAGTGCCGTAACCTTCTTCGTCCGCAGCCACTCGAACACCGACCACGAGAGAGCCCCGCCGGCGGCCGAT
>CAZSJP010000097.1:7557-9991 GCA_964606675.1 uncultured bacterium | reverse complement strand
ACGTTCGCCGGTGCACGTGGTGAGGACAACGTCATGACACATCACACCTAGGGCAGCCACCAGACGTCCATGTCGCGCGCCGCACGGCAACACCCACCGGAGATTCCGCCCTCGGCGTAGCCGAGCAGGAATCTCCTAAGGCGGCCGTAGGGCCGCCAAGCTAGACCCGCTTGTAGTCCGCCTTGCCGTTGCACATGAGCTTCGCCCATGCCCAGAACGCCGCACCGCCCGCGTTCGAGACGGCGAACCGCGCGGTCATCTCGCCACGCCCGGCGATGGTGAATCCGGCGTGGCCCGGTCCGATATCGCACAGGGCCGACTTGCCGGCGTCGGCGCCCCATGTCTCGACGGGGGTTATCACCACCAGCTCGACGTCGAGCGGCTCCCACCACGGGTTGCGGACGTGGACGACGACGTCGCCACCGTCCCGCTTCACGCGCCATTGGGCCTCGCGCTCCTTGATGATGGCGGTCTCGTTCCGCCACGTCGAGTCCGCGTTGCCGAGTTCGACACGTTTCGTTCGCCCGACCTCTAGCACGTCCTGATACGTCTGCCCTGCATGCTCCAGGCGCGCCTTGATGAGCCCGGTTCGGTCGTTCATGTTGGCCGCGACGGTAACGTCCGTCACCAACTGCCCGCGCGGCGGAATCTCGTAGGGGATGGTTGCGGGCAGCACGTTCCAGTGAGGCGGAGCGATGATACGCGCGGTGCCGGTGGCCGTAGCGTCGGTCTGGTTGTTCACTATCGACACGCGCACGCGGCCCACGGTCGGGTTCGCGCCACCCATCACCTCGACGGGCAGTTGGCCGTGGATGTAGATCGCGACCGGCAGGTAGCCCAATGGGTGGGCGCCGGTGTTGTGCTGCCAACTGCGGCACCACACCGGTTGAACGCCCGACGCCGTTGGGCCGAGATCGCCCTGGCCGAGAGACGGCCACTCCGATGCGACGGGAACGACGCGTGCGGTCTCGATGGCGAACGGATCGAGCGCGAACTCGACACCGCCGTCTGCGATTGCCAGTCCGCGGGTGTCCTCCTCCGTCATCGTGGCGCCGAACGCTTCGGAGATCGAGCCGCACAGCGACAATCGGCCGCTGGCTCCCTTTCCGCAGGCATCGTAGGCCCGGACGATGATTCCCTCGCGCGGGTCGCTGGGGCCGCTCTCGAATTGGGCGGCGGGGTTGCCGACCGGTTTGATCGCCGTGACGATCGCGTCGTCGGCATCCAGGCTAATGAAGCTCTGCGTTGGGGGCAGTTGGTCGCCACCGCCGGCCGGAATCGCCGTGCTCAGCGGGTTGGTGAAATCGTAACCGGCACGAACGACGTCGCTGCTCTGCCAAGGGCCGTCGTGCGGATACAATGCATAGTGGAACGTCATCGTGCGGTGCTCTGGTACGAAGTTGACGTTCTTCAGATGCTTCGCCGACCAGTTGGAGGTGTGGGTCAGGAACAACGTGAGCGAGCCGTCCGGCTCCATTGACGCGGAGCCTGTGCCGGAGGTGAGGTACGCGAAACCGTAGTCGTCGACGGGCTCGGGGGCGGCTCGGAAGTCGCACCCGTCCGAGAGAGCGATCCGAGCGTTGCCGGCGAGGTCTTCGTCGATCGTGGCGAACGCCTCTGACAGCGCCTCGTGCGACGTGGCCGAGATCACGATCACAGGCATCGGCGCCCAGCCTTCGGGCATCTCGCCATCTTCGGCGATGATGATCGACCATCCCTGCCGCGCCTCATCGGCCTCGACTCGTTCCCTGGCCGCATCGGGCAACCTGTCCAGTAGCCCCTCGGTGTACGTGTTGTTTCCCGCAACCGATATCGTCACCCACTCGGCGGTCAGTTCGATGTCGTCGATACGTTTCCGGGCCGTGTTGTCGTAGGCCGAGCCCCCCGGACCGAACATCCCATGGGCGCTCCGGAGTTCCGCTATGCGCGGCTCATCGTCGTCGTCATAGAGCGGCGTGCACGTCACGCCGGAGCGGCCAAGCGCCTTCATGAGCGGCTCGAGACGCTGTTCGATTTCGTCGTCGTAGGGCGTGATGAGGCCCGCAAGCCCGATGTTCAAGCTCGATTCATCGCCGATATCGACGCGTGCGGACCATCCGGCGTCGACCCAGTTATACACCGGGAAGGCCGCGCATTGCGAGGGGCGGCTTGGCCCATTCGTGCGGTAGTCGAACTTTTGGTGCCCGCGACGCGCCACTATGCTGCCGAAGCGATCCTCGAACACCGGCAGCGATCCGGAAATCGCCAACGGCGTCGAGACGACGAACAGGTTGTCCTCGCGGGCATACCCGTCCAAGGTCACGTGTGCCTCGACGTGCCGCTCTCCCGGCCGCAACGTCAGCGTCCGGGTGTACGAACATAGATCGCCCAGGCGGCCTGTGATGGTAGCCAACTGCTTCATCGGAGAGGTTTCGATTCGCACGTCGGCTTTGCT
>CAZSJP010000097.1:0-7547 GCA_964606675.1 uncultured bacterium | reverse complement strand
GTCCGAGGCGAAGATACGCTCGCCCAGCGTCCAGAACTCCCACGACGCCTCGCGTCGCGCGTCGTACTCCCGCAGCGCGCCAAGGTCGTTGCCGACTCCGATGGCCGGGTCGATCAGTTCTCGGCCCGTCTCCCGATCGATGAAGCTCGATATCCCGCCGCCCTTCTCGGGGTCGAGCGCGATCGTCCAGAACTCGTTCTGCAGAACCGTCTCGCCAGCCACTTCCTGTGGCGCCTCGGGCGTGCTATCGACCGAGTGAACCGTCAGCGTGGTGTATCCGACGCTCGGCACGGTATCTACCTGCACGTCGACGCCGTCGCCGACGATCTCGCTTGGCAGCACGTCGCCGTCTGCGGTGCGGACCTCGACGTTGTCCGTGTCGGCGGGCTTCTCGAGCCGGACTATGCCCCCTCGTTCCCAGTTCATCGGGTTGAACACGACGACGGGGTCGCCCTCGTCCGGTGTCTTCACACCGTCGGCGATGAACTGCGTCGCCGCACGGAGCGAGTCGCTGGCCAGTTCGAGCGCCTCGCGGTACCCGGCCATCAAGTCGAGGTAGGACACGTCGCACGGCGTGCCGGTCAGCGCGTCGTGATGCTGACCGAACAGCACCTGACGCCACGCCATGTCGAGCGGCAGGTCGGGGTATGTCGCTCCCATCAGCGACGCGAAGGTTGCCCAGCGCTCGGCGGCACCGATAACGTTCTCGCACAGTCTGTTGGCGATCTTCAACTCGGAGCGCGAGTGCTGCGTGCCGATGTGATACTGGGTGGCGTTCCGGCTCGTTACGGGCAGTGTCGCACCGTCGTCGGCGAGGGCCGTCACGAAATCCTCCGGGCTGCCCATGACGATCTTCGGGTACGACTCGGCCATCTCTTCGGCGCTGCCGACCATCCAGGCGCTCGGAGCCGAGAAGTCGTGCGCGTCGAGAGCAAGATGGCGGTCGATGCCGAACGACTGAATCTCCGCCAGCAACGATGCAGTCGTCGTCCGCAAGTCGTCGATGTTCCGGCTCGACCAGCCGTACGACGTGCGCACGTGGGGGATGCGCGTGCCGTCGAGCGACATGTGACTGAATATTGGTGGGAACCCGAGAATGTGCTTCGACCATAGCGCAGCCGTGTGCCCGGATTTCGCCAGGATCTGACTTAGCTGCGGCGTGTGACCGAACACGTCCCACGCGTGATACACAGTCGGGTTTCCGCCCAAGAAATGCCGGTGGAAGCCTTGTCCGTAGAGGATATTGCGTATGAGCGCCTCGCCCGAGCAGTTGTTCTCGTTAGGCTCGTTGTACGAGCTTCCGACGGACAACTGGCCGCGCTCGATCAGTTCGAACACGGCGGTCCGGTAGTCCGGGTACTCGTCGACGAACGGCTTCACGTAGTCGATCTCGTGGATGAACGCGCAATACGAAGGATCGGCGAGGCACCCGTCGATCATCTGACGGGTGATCTCCAGCGAGATGAGGTTGTACCGATACTGATCGGCGACCCAGACGGGATCGCAATGGAAGCCCTCGACCACGTGCACGGTGCCGTATGCGGGCAGCCGCGGAATCGTCACGGTTGCCGATACGGAGCCTTCCGTCGAAGCGACCTCGAGGGCTGCATCGCTCTCGGGGCTGATATCCCACAGCAGCGCGCCCAACCGAACGTCCCGCGCTTCGCCCGGCGCCAGATCGTCGACCGATCGCCCAGCGCCAGGCTCGTGCCCGCCGAAGCGCGCGGTCAGGTTGCAGGCCGTCAGCGCATCGGGGCCGGTGTTGATGACCGTCGCGGCGACCTCCATTGCGGGAGCCTCGCCCGATCCGCGCCAGAACCCCGTCGGACGAACGAGCGCGATCGCGACGCCGTCCTCCAGCCGCTCAACGACTCCAGCGGTCACCACGTGGCGCCACAGATGCTGGCTCGACGCGCCGGCGCCTATCTTCAGCATCAGGCAGTGCCGACCTGCCGACAGCCGTGCGACGCCCGGCGTACCGCGCCTGGAGACCTCCATGCCGCCGAGAATCACCTGCACCACCGGTGGCTGCGGCCGGGGCACGTCACCGACGATGACGGCGACGTCGGTCTCCTCCGCGACGTCGAGATACGTTGCCGCGTACACAACGCCGTCCCCCGCCGACAGCGCGGGAGGCACTTCGTACCCGTCCGCGGCGCTGAGCCGATCCCACTTGCAGATGCCGTCCGGCAGCATGTTGTTCGGATGCTGCTGTCCCTCCGTCGGTTGAATCGTCCTCTCGCCGCCGAGGAAGTCCTCGTCGACGCAGTCGAGTTGGCCAAGCGCGCGGTCGCGTTGCGTCCGGCTCGCCGTGGTTGGTGCGAACGGCCCTGTGACGAGCCATTCCGTCATCGACGTTCCTTGGCCCAGCTTGGCAGCATGGGTCACGGGGCGGCCGTCCATCCAGCGCGTAATGTCGGACATCGTGCACTCCTAATGGGTTGTGGGCGTGTCGGGTGGGGTTGCGCCTCTATCTCACGAGCCTATTCAGGCTCGACCGTCAGGGTCAGTTCCTGCATGTTCCAGCGGTAGTTCGTCGAATGCCGATCGCGTGCGTCCGAGTAGATCAGATACATCGTCCTGCCGTCGTTGGATATCCACTTCGGCGATAGCTGCGGTTCGTAGAGTCGGTTCTCCGGGCTGTCGCCGTACCACTTCTCTTCGTAGTGGAACTGACGCCACGGGCCCCATGGGTGCTCCGAGTAGAGCAGCATCAGGCTCCCCGTGTCGTAGTGCATGTACGAGTCCATCGGATCGCCCGTGCCCGGCCGCTGAGTACCGCCGGCAGCCATCACGAACAGCCCGAGCGGCTCGTTCCACACTACGCTCGGCGACCATGAGTACCATCCCCATCCTCTGGGGAACTTGTGAATCGTGCTTGCGGATTCAGCCGCCCCCCAGAGGGGATCGCCGCCCGGCGACAGAGACTGAAAATACTCGTACTCGGCGCGATCCAGAATGCTCTCCTTGCGAACCCCGGCCAGAATGACATCCTCGGGACGGCTCGGGACCGTTGGGGAGTACAGATACACGTAGCCGTCGCGGTTCTGCTCGTAGTCTCTGCCGAACTGGGCGACGGTGATGAACGAGAAAGTGCTGTGCGTCTCGTTCCCGAAGAACAGCGCATTGTCGCCCTGGCCGGCGAACCAGCGATCCGAATCGTTGGCGTCGGAGCCGTTCCATCGCCTCCAATCGTCCTGCCCCGCTGGGCGCCATATGAGTTGGCAACCGTCGAACGACCCCCATCCGCGCAGCATGGCCGTGTGGGAGATGAACTGGTAGATGTTCGCATCGATGCTGACGATCCCGTACGCATACCAGTTCCAGGCCGTGACTTCTCGGCCGAGGTCCGGATCGTACCACCATCGGTCCATCCGGTTCTTCCGTTCGTTCCATCGCTGCGGCTGCGTGTGCGCGCCAAACTCCGGGCTTGGCTCGACCTTGTACGCCCGGAATGACGCGCTATCCGGGCCGCCCGCTATGCGATATATCTTGTTGTTGAGAAACTCTTTGCGTACGTCGTACGGCTTCCATCCAAGCCCGTCGCACATCGACGTGTATACGTCGCCGTCGGCGCCCCACGCCATGCACCAGTTGTCCCCGGACTTGCCCAAGCGGGTCACGTGAGGATCGAACTCGACGCCCGTAATCACCTTACGTCCTCCCGAGCATTGGACGAGCCCGCAAGCCGCAACGAGTGCGACCAGGATGCTTCCGAGGGCCACACGAATTTGCCTCGACCAATGCACAGCATGCCTCTTTGGTGTTTCCTCGCGCCCCAACCGACCTCAAGCACCCGACCAGTTGCACGGATAGGTCACGTAGACGAGCTTCACCCTCTCGCGCACGGTGTACACTTGCCGAGCCCCGGCGCGAAGATACGCGAAATCTCCGGCCTGAAACGTCTCGACGACGCCGTCCGATTCTATCTCTATCTCGCCTTCGAGGATGCACAGAACGTCGTCGACGGGCGCTTCGTCAACTACGGTTCCCGATGTGAGTATCTCGTGCACGCCGCACGACATCCTGGTGTCTCCGTCGGCGGCGAACACCTCTGCCAGGTTCGACCCGCGCCACGGTCCGTCCGGCACCGCGTTCAGGACAACCGATTCGGCGGGAATCCGCTTGATGGTCATGTCACTTGTCCTCCTGATGGGACTGCGAGTCCAATGCACTGTGAACGCGCAAGCTACTCCGAGAACCGCCGCAATAGGTCGCGCACCTCGTGGCGCACGGAGACTATCTTCGCGTGACGGCGGTCGGCGAGTAGCCGCGCGGCCGGCTGACCGCCCTTGCCGGGGACCATGCCGTCGTCGTCGAGGCCGCAGAAGTTGCCCACGGTCACGACGTCGCCCGAGAGAAGCGCACGGGCGCGCGTCACGAGTTCCGGGTCGGCTCCGGCCGCGTTCGCGGCGGCCTTCAGCGCCATCAGCATCGAGTAGTCTTCGACGCCGTCGCGCACCGCTTCCCACCGTTTGCTCGGCACGGGGCCGTCGGTGGCGGGGTATATGAGGCTGTAGTCGGTCGTGACGTGCCAGTCTGCCTCGCCTCGCGAATACGTGTATATACCGCCGCCCGTGTGCCCCAGGTTGAAGCACATCCACATGTGCCCGCGGTTGTACGCCAGCGGCGACAGGTGTTTCGAGTTGCCGGCGCAGGTATAGGTCCATAGCTCGCGGCCGTCGCCGTGCATCGTCTCGACGAGGTCGCTCATATCGGGGTTTTCGTGCCACGCGCCGCAGTGCATCGGGGCGTAGATGTCGACGTACGGCTCCATTTCGGCGAGCCATTCCCGGGAGATGCTCGTCACGGGATTCGTGTAGATGCGGATGTTCGGGTCGGCCTTCCGCGTGATGGGTGCCCATTGCATGAATCTGGCCACGTTGCGGCCGTCCAACAGGCCCGGCTCGTCCACCGGATAGAACGCGTAGTCGCCGTAGCCGAAGCCGATCTCCAGTATGTGCGCGGCGAGCTGCTTGACCGCGGCATCGTACGCCCTGTTCCAGACCGGGCCGAACTGCTCGGCCGGACCGGAGAGGCGCACGAGCGAGTGGAACATGGCGGTGCCTTCGGGCGCATGGGTCGCCATGTACGAGTCGAGCGCGGTGTAGTCGGCCGAGACGATGCTCCCGTCGGCGTCGTACTGATATGGCACCGCCCGAGCGTCGGTGAAGACGTTCATGCCGTGGCTGAGCATGTCGTCGAGGACGCCCTTGGCGCCCGTTCCGGCCCATCCGCAGAGCTGGAATGTGTGCTCGCGCGACTGTGCCACCGGCCACACCGTGACGGTCAGCGGCGCCACCACCTCTTCGGCCGACAAGTTCATGTTCTTCAAAGCGACCTCGCCCGCCCAGCTCCCGGCCGACAGGTGCTCGGTATGCACCTCGAACCACAACTGGCGAGCGCCCCACGCAGGCACGACGATGGTGCCGGCGCCACCCAGTCGTGGCAGGGCGTCGGCACTCATCCGCGCTCGCTCCGTGGCGACGGCGACCGCCTCGCGCACCGTGACGGCGTCGGCGACCGATGTGTCGCCTGCCGACAGCGCGCTCATCTTCACTCGGAGCGTTTTGGCGGTGCCGGAGAAGTTCCAGACGTTCAGCGCGGCGCTCTCGACCTCGCCCCCGAACGCCTCTACCGACAGGCTGGCCTCGCCCATGCGGTCTTCGGATAGCTCCGCCATGCCACCGAACGGCGCCCACGGGTTGGCGGCGGATACCGATAGTGCGGTGCCGGCCTTCTGCGCGCTCAGGAGCAGCGTTTCCAGCCCGGTGAGATCTTCCGACAGCGCGGCCACGTCGTCCCGCAGTTTGCGACGTTCTATCCCCGAAAGCCCGCCGAGGCCGTCGGCCCTTGCGCTGAGCGTCGGGAGGGCGGCCCGTAGATACGCGTGCCGCTCGGCGACGCCGCTCTTGTCCGCCACCACCGACATGAGCGCGGCGATGCGTTCGTCCTGGGCTTTGAGAGCGCTCAGCATTTCGGCGTACGGCACGACGGTATACGTGAACGTGTGCGCCTCGACGATGCCGCCTTCGCTGGACACTATGCACGTGAACGCCGCGTTGCCGACGAGGCGCCCGCCATCGTAGGCTAATCGGGCATCGCCCGAGCTGCGCCCCAGCTCGTGAGTCTCCTCGGCAACGATGCCGTTGTCGTCGGCGATTCTAAGCGCGGCCGTCAGCTCGACCTCCCACGGGTTCGACACCTTGGCGACGAGGACCGGACTCGGATCGTAGACGGAGCCGGTGGAGAGTGTCTCGAACAGCCGTACACGCTCGACGCGCGGGGCGAACCCGGACGCCGTGCGCGTGTTCCCGCCGCGATATCCCGGAACGAGGATCGTCGGGTCGGCGGCACCGGGCGCCCAGCGATAGACCGACAGGTTGCCCGTGATCTCCGGCGTGACGACGGAGATGCTGCCGTCGCCCAGGAGGTCGGCCACGGAACTGGTCGCGTTCGTCCCGGTGCCGATGCCAAGTTCTTCGGTGATTGCGCCGTCCGTTGTGAGGACGTGAATCTTCCCCGTGTATGCACCGACGACGATCTCGATCGCGCCATCGCCGTCCACGTCTGCGACCGAGAAGCCGCGTCGGCAGCGCTGACCGATGTTCGTCGTCCACATACGCGTACCGTCGGCGTTGACGCGAACCACGTCGCCCGAGAGATCGGCGGCGTAGATCTCGACCGAGCCATCTCGGTCGGCATCGGCAACGGTAAGCCCCGCATCGACTCGCGACCGGGAGGCCACCGTCTTCCAGATCGCGCCCCCATTGGCATCGAGGGCCAACATGGTGTTCTCGTCGCTCCTGCCGTCGCCGTCCAGGTCCGCCATGACGGGGCTCGTAACGTCCATACTGCGGCCAACGTTCGGGAGCTCAGGGTCGGCGCCGTACTGCCAGCGGAGCGCGCCCTCGGCCGAGAGGCATATCGCCGGGCGTTCGAGAGAGCCGATGACGATCTCTGCCGTGCCGTCGCCATCGATATCGCCGACCGCCGGCGCCGTGGGCAGGTCTTCCCCAGCATCGTAGCTCCACAGCAGACTGCCGGATGCCGAGAGACACAGAACGACGCCTTGCTTCGTGTTGGTGACGATCTCGACGGCGCCGTCGCCGTCGATGTCCGTGGCAACGATCGTCGTCCCGCCATGCTTGATCGGTTCATCGGGGCTGTAGTCAAGCGTGTAGGTCGCGACGCTGTCGAGCGTGAGACCGGATGGTATGTCATAGGTCCATATCACGTCACCGCTGCGGCCCTCAAGGCAGTACATCCGCCCGGCCTGAGTCAGCACGAGCAGTTCGGGAGCGCTGTCTCCGTTCACGTCGGCGGCGGTCGGGGCGATGGTGATCCGCTCCTTCAGGTCGGTTGTCCAGATCTCTCGCCCGTATGCGTCGAGGGTGAACACTGGGCCGGCAAGGCTCGTCATGCAGACGTCGGGGCTGCCGTCGCCATCGAGGTCGGCGATGGCCGGGGAGCTATCCAGATAGCCGCCCGTGGTCTCGTACACCCAGAGTGTTTCGGCGTTTCCCGCCGTGACAGGAATGGGCGCG
>CAZSJP010000096.1:0-10019 GCA_964606675.1 uncultured bacterium | reverse complement strand
AATGTGACGAAGATGCCCGCGATCAGCACCAGGACCCCGCTTGTCGGCACAAGTGCGATGAACGATGCGCCACCCACAGCGAAAAGCACCGATGTCGAAGTACCCCGCCCGATACGGTCGCTGATGGCACCCATCGCCGGTGCTCCCACCAGAGCGATCGCCCATCGGCCGGCCAACACGAAGCCGGTCAGCGTAGCGACCCCCACGGACCCCCACGGCAGACGCCACTCTTGACCGACGCGCGCTTCCAGGAAGAACCCCAGTGTAGACATGACTATGCCGGACCCGACAAGGCCGATCAGGGCTCCCGCCGCCAGGAGCCCTGCATTGCCGCCGCGTACATCTTGCGCCGCGGTCGCATCCCCGGCCGACGTGCCACCGGGTCGTCGTGCGGCGCCACCAAGCGGAGAAGCCGCCAGAGACGCTGCCGCGAAGATCAGCAGGGTGGCCGGCGTACCCAATCTGTCGTGCCCCAGCCCCCCGAGCAGCATTCCTATCAGACTGCCGCACCTCGATATACCGTTGTACAGCCCCATGTTACGGCCAAGGTGCGCCGAGGCCGTCGTCTCGACCACCGTCACGATTCCGGCCTGCCTGATGAACGACCAGCACAGCCCCCAGAGCAACCGCGCGACCAGAAGTACCGCGAATGTATGCACGGTCGCGTAGACGATCGCCAGCACACCACCGACGACTAGCGCCGCGACAAGCGTGGGGCCGGCCGGAAGCACGCGGTAAGCGCGCTCGGCGAGCGGGTTGGTGACGAAGCGAATCCATCGGTTTGCCGAGAGGAGTATGCCCACGTGAATCGGCAGCAGCCCGATGCTCTCGTACGTGGTGGGAAGAACGGCGTACAGAAACTGGTCGCCGAACAGCGAGAACGCCGTGGCAACGGAGACGAGAAACGCAGGTCGCTTGAAGTTCGTCATGCGCGCGGCTCCCGCCCCTCGCAGGCGTCCGACCGTGCGCGCATCATGATGATGGGATCATCCAGCGAGGAGTTCCTCCACCTTCTCGAAGAGCTCCGCCGGGCTGAACGGCTTGACGACGTAGTCGTCGGCTCCGGCGTCTATGCCCATCTCCCGGTCGCGTTCCTGGCCACGCGCCGAGAGTATGATGACCTTGCAGCTGGCTGTGGCTTCGTCGCCCTTGATCCTGCGGCACACGTCGTAGCCGTCGATGCCGCCCGGCATCATGATGTCCAATATGATCACGTCGGTCTGTTGCTTGCGCACGAAATCGAGCGCTTCGCCGCCGTTGATGGCTTTATGGATCTCGTAGTCGCCGATGGCAAACGTTATCTCAACCAGTTCTCGGACTTCCGGATGGTCGTCCACTATGAGCAATCGCTTCATACTCCAGCACCCCCGCATCGCCTGTCGTGTAACTACGCCGTGAGGTCTACCGCACTGCGCCTTCTTTGGTCGAGAGTCTTCGCGCGCCGCAAAATCCCCCTCGACGTGGTGGATGGACTCGTGATTTCCGCATCCCGCCCGCGGCAGAGGCGACGCACCAGTACGAAATCCTCCTGATTCACGAGGACTACCATCGGCAACCCGCTCGTGCGATGGTCGTCGTTGAACCTTTGGAGCAACTGCACCTGCCGCGGCCCCGAAAGCCCCAAGACCGCCACGGACGGCAGTTTCCCCATCGCCGCCTCGCACTCCTTCTCCGTGCGCGCGACGTTCACTTCCCACTCCGCACGCTCGAACTCTTCGGTCAGCAAGCGCGACTTCGTCTCGTCCGACTCGACGATCAGCGCCAGCGGCACGACGCCGGTCCGAGGAATCTCGACGTGCACACACGTTCCGACGCCGATCTCGCTCTCGACCCACGCGACGCCACCATGCAGCCGCGAGAGTTTCTGCACGATCGACATTCCGAGTCCGGTGCCGGCTACGGCGGTGTTGGAGGCATCCACGCGGTAGAACTTGTCGAACACCCGGTCGATCTGCTCCGTGGTCATCCCGAGGCCTTCGTCCCTCACCGCCGCATGCACCCAGCGTTCGTCCTCCGAGCACGTGACGAATATCGTTCCGCCCCCCGGCGCATATTTGATCGAGTTGCTCATCAGATTCCTGATGACCTGCGCCAGGCGGTCTCTGTCGCCCAGCACCGGGGACACCTCCTCGCAGCCGGAGGTGTCGACTGTGTGATTCTGCGTGGCCTGAACCGCGACTTCGGCCTCGCTGATGCAGACCTCCCGTATGTCACATGGCTCGGGGGCGACGGTGTAGCCCTTGCCGGCTTCGACGCGCGATATGTCGAGCAGGTCGGCGATGATGTCGCCCAGCACGAGTGACTGCTGATGGATGTACTCGACGAACCGTCCGGTATCGTCGCCGGAGAGCTTGCGCGTCATGAGAAGCTCGGAGAACCCGCGCAGGGTTGTCAGAGGCGTGCGCAACTCGTGCGCCGCGGTCGAGATGAAGTCCGTCTTCATCTGGTCGATCTCATGCAGACGAGTCATGTCTCGGAACGAAGTGACGTATCCGAGGACGTCGCCACTCCGTCCGTACACGGTCGAGGTCCGCGCGGACAGCACCAACTCCTGTCCGTCGTCGGCCGTCATCTCGACCTCCACATCGCGAGCGACGTCCGATTCGGCCGCGGAATCGGTCTCGGCGGTGGCCGACGGCAGGATCACATCCACGATCTCGGCCGACAGAGCGTCATCCACCGGCTCCGGCGCTTCCACGTTCGCGGCGACGCCGAATATCCGATTCGCCGCCGGGTTGGCCAGGATGATCCTCCGGTCGAGGTCGGTAACGATCAGCGCATCGATGACGCTCTGGAGTATCGCGCCGACACGGTCGCGTTCCTGTTCCAACTGGATCGCACGCTGGACGTTAGTCGCTTCGAGAGAACGGTTGAGCGACTGAAGCTCCTGGTAGAGCTTCGTCTTCTGAACTTCCGGTATCAAGAGTTCCCGAAGCTGGTTCATGAACTGCTGCTCCTGGTCGGTCAGCGCCGGACCGTCGGCAACATGCACTTCCAGCAACCCGAGCCGATTGTCGCCTTCGATCAGCGGCAACAGCACTGTCTGACCGGATTCGTCCGCCTCGGCCGCGTCCTGCACCAATGCATCGCCATCTTCGAGAACAGACGCGGCCGCATCCGGCGCCGGCCAAGCCTTGCCGTCGGCCCGCGCGGATGCTCGGTCGTCCTCGCCCGTCGCTGCCACAAACGAGAGATGGTCGTCGTCACTGCATCCATAGTACGCGATCAGGTCCACATCCACCAGCGAAGTGACCTTCTCCATCATCACTTCGAGCATCGTCTGGTACTCGAAGACAGACGTCAGGCGCTGGGCGATGCTGGCGAGTGCCTCCGCCTGCATTCGGCGTTCCCGGTCGGCACGCACAAGGAGCGCTCTGCTGATCGCCACGCCGATCTGGGCGCCCATCGCCTGGAGCAGTTGCTCGTGCTCTTCCGGCACGCGGATGGCCTCGAAAGAGACCAGGTTCATCGTGCCGAGATGCAGGTTGTGCGCCGTCAGCGGGACCGACACCATCAGCTCGAACCCAGGCGACAGTAGACGGTCGATAGAGTCGGGGCGTTTCTCGTCGCCGGGGCGAGTGTACAGCACCTCGGACGACCCCGAGCCGCCCTCTTCGGCTTCAGATCCAGTCGGCAACGCGATCGAGTTGACACCTTCTATGTAGTCGTCAGGCAGGCCGCTCTGAACGGCCAGCGTCAGGTTCTTGCGCTGATCGTCCAACAGATGGATCATACCGGCCCTGATGTGCACAAGCTCCAGCGTTTTCTGAAGCACCGACCTGAGTAACTCCTCGAAGTTCTCCGACTCGCTGATGGCTTGGCTCACCGAGTAGAGGCCGCTCAGCCGACGTTCCCGCGTCCGAATCGCTTCTTCAGCCCTGCGTCGTTCCGTGATGTCGATGGCCGTGCCGTGGACTAGCGGGACGCCTTTCGCAGGCGCCGGCACCGGCACGAGGACTTCCTCGTAGTGCCGCGTCTCGCCGCGAACCGTCATGGTGATGTCTTTGCGGCTCACGCGGCCCGACCGCACGAGTTCGCGGCAGAGCTGCCGATACTCCTGGGTTGCCTGCTCGGCTCGCCCGTACTCCTCCAGCGTACGATCGACCATGTCGTCCGTCGTCATGTTGAACAGATCGGCCAGCTTGGAGTTGACGGCCCTATACCGCCCAACCAGGTCGACCACGAACACGAATCCGGGGAAGGAATCGGCAAGACGTTGGTAGTTCGCGAGCGCCTCGTCCTGTTGCCGGCGCACTCGCTCGCGTTCGGTAACGTCCGCGGACACCCCGCGGTACCCGAGAAACTCGTCGTTTGGCGAGAAGAACGGGACGGCATTCGTCTCCAACATCACCGTCTGGCCGTCAGGTCGCTTGAACTCGCTGAGCACGTTCTCCAGCGGACGATGCTCGCGCACCTGGATCTCCTGCATCATCCGCTGGCTTTCCGTATAGCTCGACTCGGCCAAATCCCAGACCGAGCGACCCATAACCTGATCGGGCGCGAAGCCGATGACGTCGAACGAGGCCTTGCAGGAGTACGTGTGCCTCCCGTTTGCGTCGGTCTCCCACGTCCACTCGCCAACGGCGGCACCTACCTGGTCGGTTCGGTCGATGAACGAGAGCAGAGCCTCGTGCACTCGGCTCTCTTCGGCGGTATTCCGGATCGCGACGAGCACGTTTCCCGTTCCCGACTCGGCCAATCTGCGGGCGAAAACCGACGCCGGGAACACATTCCTGTCTTTGCCGACCTGCTGCACCGACCCGCGAAAGCCCTCGTCCGTGGCCGCCTGACTCAGCATCTCGGCCGTATCGGCGGACCCGGGGCTGGTCACCGAATCGACAGTGAGGCCCGGCATCTCGTCGGCATCGTAGCCATATAGTTCGAGCGCGTGCTTGTTCCAGTCAACGATGTCTCCGGTCGCGTCGACGATCAGCACCGGATCGCCGATCCCTTCGAGCGCGTTCAGGTGGGACGACTGCCGTGCCGCTTGTCTGCCCCTCACGTACCCGAAGATGATCGCGAGGCAAAGCACCTCGACGAAGAACACCAGCGCGGCCGTCCGCAGCCAGATCGCCACCGGCTCGAAGACATCTTCTTCGTCCAACATCGCCACGACGGCAAGATCGAGGACGCCGGATTGCTTCATGGCGGAAAGGGTGTGTACCTGCCTGTTGTCCGTCCCCTCCAATATGCCTTCCTGGCCGAGAACGGCACACACTTCCGGCGATTCGGTGTGCGACGAGTCGAGGGGCATGACAACGGGCGCGGCGCCTAAGACATGGTTCACGTGAACGATGTCGGTGCCCTCGCACGCCAATACCAGAACCCGCTGCCCCAGGTTCTTGTGTCTGACCAGTTCCCTGAGTTCGCCACCGACGTTGAGCCGGACGAGCACTGCGCTCTCGACCATCGCGTTGCCGGAAGCTACCCCGACCGGAGCCATGATGTCGACGAACAGAGTCGGTGCGTTCGCCGCGCGGAACAGGGGCGTGTATTCCATCGACCCCGACGATCGCAGGCGTTCGAAGGCTTCAGCGGTTTCCGGCGGAAGTGAATGGTTGGCCCCGGCAGGATCGGAACGGTTGTCGCTCAGAGAGAGCATCTCGAAGTGCTCATATCCCTGCGCGCGACGCACGTCGCTCTGCCACTTGGCGACAGACTTGTTGAAGGAGGACGTGGCCGAGGCAGGCCGGCGGGCCTGGGCGAGGAGTCCGTGGGCATCCGCGATCATCAGCACGTCACGCCGACGGTTGCGCCACCATCCACGCAGCGAGACGACCGCTCGTTCCGCTCGTTCCTCGAGCCCGGCCTCGATCTGCGATCTCTGCAGCGCAGGGCCTCGTGCATAGGACGCGAGGGCTACCAACACGTTGACCGCGAGGAGCGCCGCACCCAGGCCGAGGACGACATGGCGCTTCGAAAGCAGCCGCGTGGCAATGGCCAACACGTTGTTCATCTCATGTCCCCCCAGCCGATCGCCTGGACAACCAGCGGCAGTAGCTGCTGCGCCCCAACAGCCTTTTCCGGGGCTACGCAACCCGCTTCACCGGCCCGCTGCGCCGCCTTCAAGCAGCGGCCACGCAGGCCAGTCCGGGCCGTCCGCGCAAGAAGAACCGCCTGCGCTCAAGCGCGTCTCTCGCGTACGACCCCCAATGACGCTACCTCCTCGGACACCCACACGTCAAGGCCACCCGATTCCGCGCGCCCGCCCGCCGGCTGCCCAAATCGGTTAGTGACACCGAGTTGTCAGTAAACGCGAACTTCGTAGACCTGTGCGCTCGGATGTCCATTTGTTGCGTCGAAGACGATTCGCAGCGCCGCTACGCTCACGCGGTCGAGGCCAACCACCACGAGCCGATGCCTGTTGCCCTCGGCACGGCCCACGGTCATCCAGTCGCCACTCGCGCTCAGGACGTCGACGTGCAGGTCGCTGACAAGCGTGGAAATCGCCCGGTCGGGGTATTCGTGCTGGACGTTGTAGATAACACGGTTCAGGTCCGAGTCGAGCGAGATCCTAACCTCTGCAACGTCCACCGGGCTGTCCCACTCGAACTTCAGCGACTCACCGGGCACCGCGTCGGATACCCAGCAATGCGGCAACCCGTGTGGTCGGGCGTGTCCGTTCGTCACGTTCGCGGCGGACCAGCACGGCTGGTGAGGATCGACCGAGAACGCGAGATTCGCCTCCTCGACCGGCCACACGAGGCCCTGAGGGCCATCTTCCTCGCGAACGGTGAGGACCCCGGCGAGTTCGTCGCACGTCGAGGCGAGTCCGACGTCTGGATTGGCGTCCATCATCAGCCATACCGTCTCCTCGCACACGTCGGAGGCTACCGGCACGTCGATCGAGACGCCCGCCCCCATACCGGCTTCCACCTTGCCACGCGCAATCTCCGAGTCGGGTACGTAGTTGAAGCCCTTCTCATTGCGCATGAGACGCCAGCCGAGCTGCGTGTCGCGCGCCACGTCGGCTACGAGGGACCCGGGCTCCAACCGGGGCCCGCCAACCGGAATAGCGCTGCCGCGCACACAGTCGAGCGGCACGACGGCAGCGCCATCGGCCCGAATCGCGGCGCCGTCGAGCGTCTTCTCCGACGAAGCGGACACGGCGGCAGTCAGCGCCAGGTCGCTCGGGTCGTCGTTGCGGGCGCGCACGATCGTCTGATCGATCTTCAACAGCCGACGCCGTAGGCTCGTCAGCCCGTCGCCTGAAGAGAGCTCACGAGGCGAGCAAGCGTTCTCGGCGCACAGCGCGGCCGCCACACCGACAGCCTGCCCCGTCACGCCTCCGGTGAGCATCACGCGTATCGATCCGAATGCGACGTGAGATGCACTTATCAGCCTGCCGGCCAGGAACAGATTCGGGACGTTGCGCGAGTAGAGGCAGCGGTATGGGATGCCGTACACGCCGGGGGCGTACACCTGTTTGCATGCTGGTTCCGGCGAGTAGATTCCCTCGGATGGGTGCAGGTCGAGCGACCATCCACCGGTGGCCACGGCGTCCTCGAACGGCGTCTGCCCCATGACGTCGCCTTCTGTCAGGATGTAGTCCCCGATGAAACGCCGCGACTCGCGCTTCCCCGGCAGCAGTCCCGCCCATTCGAGCGTCATGTTCTCTACGTCATCGAACTCGCCGCTGTTCTTGATGTAATCCCAGATTCCATACACCAGGCGCCACAGATGGAACTTGATCTCCTGATGGTCGTAGATCGTGTCCAGCAGACCGCCGTACGCGATCCACCACAGGTGGCAGCCTTCGGACACTCGCGAGAACGGACGGTATTTCGGAATGTCCGTCTCGCCGATATCGATCGCGAATGCCGGCCTGACGTACCGTACCGGGTGCCCCGCGTCCTTGACGTAGAAATAGAGCGAGTCCCCCAGCACTTTGCGGTCGGGTATCTCGGGAGCCATGTCTTCGGCAAACTCCTCGCGCCCCTCCCGGCCCACTCGAAACTCCGCGCCGGCCAGAAAGCCCACGATGCCGTCGCCGCTCGAATCCAGGAAGTACGGGCTGCGACAGACGTACGTCGTCTGGCCCGGTGAGCAGAACGCGGTCACCGAACGAACGGACCCATCGTCCGCCAAGTCGGCCTCGTAGACCGCCGTATCCGTCAGCAGCGTGATGTTCGGCTCTCGGGTAACCCATTCGATGAGGAGCGGGTCCCACAGAACCGGGTTACCGTCGGGGTTGCGGTAGAGGTTCTCCAGCAGGAGTTCCTCGACCACGCCTCCCTCGCGGGCGAAGCGGTTGTAGGTCCTGGCATGCGGCGCACCGAGCGCCCAGAGTCGCACCTCGCTGGAGCTGTTGCCGCCGAGCACCGGTCTATCCTGCACGAGCGTCACCCTCAGGCCCTCGCGCGCGGCCGTAACCGCTGCACAGACGCCTGCGAGGCCCCCGCCGACAACTGTAAGATCCGCATCCAAACGTGTCGTCCGCATACTCACCCTCCGTGGTTGCTGGTCCGAGAAGATGGTCGCACCCGGGACCCATTCCCGCAAGGGGCGCGTGTTGACCGATTGCAGGGGCCGATGTACGTTCCGTGGAGCCATGGGATTCTCCGCCGCCGAGATGATGCTACCAGACCGAAAGGACGACCGTGATACCGCCAGCCACTCTCGCCATGACGGGCTTCGTGCTTATCCTGTCAGCCGGCATCCTGATGGTTGCCACCACCCTCTTCGTCGCCAGGTTCGTGCCCAGACTGGCGGTCCCCGCCGCAATCCTGGCATTGGGCGCGGGCGCCGTGGGCTTCGTCCTGTTCTGTATCGCACAACCCGACCCCTTCAACCTGGCACTCGGAGCACTGTTCGTGGTCGTAGCGACCCACCGCGTGGTAAAGCTCCGGCGACGTGCGGCCCAGCGACGACAAGCCGCGGGCTCTACCGACGACGCGGCCGCTCAATGAGCGGCTCGACGGATCTTCCGCTGATCGTCCAGAGCGACCGGACGGTGCTTGCCGAAGTCGATTGCGCGGCCTACGAGGACGCTCGCGACGTTCTGTCGCGGTTCGCGGAGTTGGAGAGGAGCCCCGAGCACTTCCACACCTACCGCATCACGCCGATCTCCCTGTGGAACGCGGCTGCCGCCGGTCTTTCGGCCGAAGCCATGATCGCCGGCCTCGAGCGCTTCTCGAGATACGGCGTGCCGGCGAACATCAGCTACGACATCCGCGAGTACGTCGGGCGATATGGGCGCCTACGTCTCGAAGCCGTGGGGGGCGATGCCGCCGAGGGCGAACTGCACCTGGTGTCCGAGGACGAAGCGCTCATGGCTGAGATACTCGGCAACCGGCAGATCGCGGATTTTCTTGGCGACAAGTTGGCGAACGGTCGCGTCGTTGTGGTTCGGCACCGCCGTGGACAACTCAAGCAGGCGCTGATTCGGATTGGGTTCCCTGTCGAGGACTTGTGCGGCTACGTCGAGGGCGAGCCGCTTGAGATAGCGCTCAATCCCGCGCTTTCGGATGGTCGTGAATTTCACGTCCGCAACTACCAACAGGAAGCCGCGCGATCGTTCTGGGCAGATGGTGCCGCCAGCGGCGGAGCCGGGGTCGTCGTGCTCCCATGCGGGGCCGGCAAGACCATCGTGGGAATGCACGCGATCACCCTCGCGGGCCGTCAGACGCTGATACTGACAACCAGCATCTCCGCGGTCCGGCAGTGGAAACGGGAATTGCTGGAGAAGACCACGCTCGATGAGGACCGGGTCGGCGAATACACGGGGGAGGCCAAACAGATCCGGCCCGTGACGGTCTCGACGTATCAGATGGTGACACACAGGAAGGACAAGGACGGGCCGTTTCCGCATTTCGAGATATTCACCAAGATGAACTGGGGGCTGATCGTCTATGACGAGGTACATCTTCTTCCCGCGCCCGTGTTCAGGATAACCGCCGAGATCCAGGTAAGGCGGAGGCTCGGGCTGACGGCGACGCTCGTGAGGGAGGACGGCCTGGAGGGTGACGTGTTCAGCCTGATCGGTCCGAAGCGGTACGACGTGCCGTGGAAGACACTCG
>CAZSJP010000095.1:0-10026 GCA_964606675.1 uncultured bacterium | reverse complement strand
TCGCCGACGGATATCGCAGCGCGTACCGTGTCGCGCGGGTCGGCCGCGGCGATGGCAGCCCTTCCGAGGTCCATCGCAATCTGTCTGCGTCTGTCGAGCGGGAGCATGCTACACCCTCGGTTCCTCGGCCTCGGCCGCGATGTCGGAGCGCTCGCTGAGCAGCGGCTCGACCACGCCGTCGAGGTACTCGTCGACCTGTTCCGGCGCCCGACCAACGTAGCCATGCGGGTCGAGTTCGGCCTGTATCACGTCTGCGCCTAAGGGGAACTCCGGGTCGGCGGCCAGTCGGTCGAGAAGATCGTTCTGCCCGCCCGCCTTCACTGCATCGCCGGCAGCTTGCGAGTGAACTCGGACGATCTCGTGCAGGTTCTGCCTGTCGCCGCCGGCAGTGACGGCCGCCATCAGCAGGTTTTCAGTCGCCATGAACGGCAGCTCGTCGGCGATGCGCCGTTCTATCATCGCCGGGTACACGACCAACCCCGACGCGATGTTGGTCGTCAGGCCGAGCAACGCGTCCGCGCCGAGGAACAGGTGCGGCAGCGCCAGTCGTCGGTTGACCGAATCGTCGAGCGTGCGTTCGAACCATTGCTCCGCATGTGTCATCGCCGGGTTCTGCGCCGCGTTGATCACCCACCGAGCCAGCCCCGTGGCGCGTTCCGATCGCATCGGGTTGCGTTTGTAGGCCATCGCCGACGAGCCGATCTGCGACTTGCCGAACGGCTCCTCGATCTCCTTCAGATGCTGCAACAGCCGCATGTCGTTGGCGAACTTGTGGACGCTCTGAGCGATGCCCGATAGTGCCGACGCGACCTGCCAGTCCTGCTTGCGTGAATATGTCTGGCCCGTGACCGGAGCGATGCGCGTAAAACCCATCTTCGCCGCCACCAGCTTGTCGAGCTTGAGCACCTTGGCGTGGTCCCCGTCGAACAGGGCCAGGAAACTCGCCTGTGTGCCCGTGGTCCCTTTGACGCCCCGGAACTCAAGCGCCTCCATGCGCATCTCGACGTCGGCCAGGTCCATGGCGAAGTCGTTGAGCCAGAGCGTCGCTCTCTTGCCGACGGTGGTTAGTTGCGCGGGCTGGAAGTGGGTGAAGCCAAGGGTCGGCTGCGCTCGCCATTCGCGAGCGAAATCCGCCAGTGCACGGATCAGCGCGACTAACTCCGCGCGTATCAGCCTCAAGCCTTCGCGCACCTGCCAGACCTCGCTGTTGTCCGTCACGAAGCAGCTTGTGGCGCCGGCATGGATGATCGCCCGAGCTTCGGGGCATTGCTCGCCAAAGGCGTGCACGTGCGCCATTACGTCATGGCGTAGCTCGCGTTCGAGCTCGGTCGCTCGGTCCAGATCGACATCGGATGCATGCGCGCGCATCTGCTCGATCTGTTCCGGCGCAATCGGTAACCCTAACTCGGACTGAGCTTCGGCAAGAGCGATCCAGAGTCGCCTCCATTGCTCGAAGCGGGCCTCGTCCGAGAACACGCGCGCCATCGCTGCGCCGGCGTACCGTGCGACCAGTGGGTCGCGGTAACGGGCTTCGTCGTTCATCGTTAGTCCATCAAGAGTCGGCCCGAATGCGTCGGAGCCGTCGTGTTGATGCGTCACCGGGTCTACTGCCGTGCGGCGAAGACCGGATTGGCTCGTTGGTGGCGGATATCTGAAGGTGGCCCGGCCGTGTACGCCGGTCAAGGCGACGCATTGGACGTACCATGGGCCTTTGGTAAGTTTGGTCACCTGTTAACCGAAACGTGCACCGTGGGGATGAAGTGTTGGAGCGTTTGCGACCCTGGACGACGGTCATCAAAGTTGCGGTCACCGTCGGAGTGCTCATACTGCTGTTCGCCAGGGTCGACCTGCGCTCCGTGCTCATGCTGTGGGGCTCCATCGATCCGGGATGGGCCATGTTGGCTCTCGCCTTCCTTGTGCCGAACCTGTACTGTCAGTACCGACGCTGGCGTGTCGGCCTCGATAGAGTCCATCCATCGGTCGGTGCGCGCGACGCGTTTCGGCCGCTTCTGGTCGGGTTGGCGATGGGTGCCGTCACGCCCGGCAGGATGGGAGAGCTTGGCCAGGTCGTGTTCCTGCCGTCGGGGGGCCGACGTCGCATGTTGGGCGTGATGGCCGTGATGCGGCTGTACGGTCTCGTGGCGTCACTCTCTCTCGGCTTGATGATGTGGGCCGTGCGGCCGGATTTGCTGGGGCTTTCTACAGACGCGGGTCGCGTCGTCGCGGCCTCGGCGGTGGCCGGGATGGTCGCCCTGGTGGTGATGGCCGAGTACCTGTTCCGCACGACGGACCACCCTCGCATCAGAGATCTGATCGAGAGAGTGCCCGGCGTGCCTCAGATATTCGTCGGAGTCCAGGCGCTGAAGCCGATCGACCGGGCACGATTCACTTTCTGGTCGCTGGCGATGTCGCTGGCGTATCTTTCGCAACTGGTGTGGCTGATGCGGGCGTTCGGCGGCGAGGTGGCCTGGGCGTCGGGGATGGCCGCCGGAGCCATCACGATCGGCATCGTAGTGTTGCTGCCGGTTTCGTTCGGCAACGTCGGCGTGCGCGAGTCGGCCGCTGTCATCGTGTGGAGCCACCTCGGGATCGCCGAGGCCGTGGCGTTCGATGCGGCATTCTGTTTGTTCCTTGTCAATATACTGCTGCCCGGCCTCCTCGGCCTCTTGTGGAACGCGGTCCGCTCGCGCTCGAAGGCGCACGTGCCGGCAGCGCCGGTGGAGCCCACGCAATGATGGCGACGGCGAGTGCAACTCCGAGATTCGTGTGGCGCGGGCCGACCGATGGCTGCTCCGTTTGTCTGACGTTCGACGACGGGCCGCATCCGGATGTCACCCCGATGCTGCTCGACGTCCTCGGCGCGACGGGTTCGCGGGCAACGTTCTTTCTGCTGGGCGAGCGCGCGGCGACGTGGCCTGACCTTGTGGCGCGTATCCGGGCTGCCGGCCACGGGATCGGCTCTCACGGCTATCGCCACCGGCGTGTCTGGTGGGGTGCCGTCCCGGAGTTGGGCGAGGACTTGTCGCGAACCGAAGCCGCCCTCGGCGAGCCCATGCCCGCTCCCAGGCTGTTTCGTCCGCCGTACGGCATGTTGGTGCCCAACTGGTACCGCGCGGCGCGTCTCGGCGGCTACACGTGCGTGGGGTGGAACGTCAACAGCCGCGATTGGCTCACGCGAGACGCGCAGCCAGTGTACAAGCGCCTTGCGCGGAAAGCCCGTCCAGGCGCGCTGGTTCTGCTGCACGAATGCAACGCGCTCACCGGCGAGGCGTATGCGCACACAGTCGACGCCGCGGGCCGATACCTCGATAGCGTTGCCGAGCGCGGCTGGCGGTCGGTTGCAGTGGGCGAGGAAGCCACATGAAGCGGGCGCTGACATGGACGTTAACGCTAGCCGCATTCGGTAGCTACGCGCTGGCGCTTCTGAAGATGCTCAAGGGGCTTGGCGGCCTGAAGCCGGGCGCCAACGAGAAAGAGCACACGATCTCGGTCATCGTGCCGGCGCGCGACGAAGAACAGAACATCGGTCGATGCCTCGAAGGGATAGCGCGGCAGACGTATCCGCCGCACCAGGTCGAGATCGTCGTCGTGAACGACCGATCGACCGATGCCACCGGCGAGATCGTTGAGCGCATCGCCCGAGCCGAGCCGAGGATACGCGTCGTGACGATCGACGAACTCCCGCCTGGAATCGCGCCGAAGAAACATGCGCTGCTGAAGGGCATCGAGTGTGCCTCGGGAGAGATAATCGTTACCACGGACGCCGATTGCACGCATCGACCGGGATGGCTCTCGGGCCTCAATCGCGAGTTCGATCTCGACGTCGGCGTGGTGGTCGGGCACACGGCGTACAGAGAGCCTGCGACCTGGTTCGAGGGCATCGAGGCCATCGACTATCTGTCGCACCGAGTGCTCGGCGCGGGAGCGATAGGCGCCGGGCGGATCCTTAGTTGCACCGGCAGCAACCTCGCATACCGCAGGCGCGTGTTCGACGAAGTCGGTGGCTTCGGCGAGACGGGAAGCGTCGTCTCCGGCGACGACGACCTGTTCCTGCACCGGGTCGGGCGCTTTACGTCGTGGAAAGTCGCCGTGGCTACCGACCCGGAGAGCGTCGTCGGGACCGACCCGACGGGTAGCTGGACCGGCTTCCTGAGGCAACGTGCGCGCTGGGCGTCGAAGCTGATCGGCTACGACCTGTCCGCCGCGCCATTCCTGCTCGCCGCGTTCGTCGTCGTCGTGGCAGTGGCTGTAACGCTGCCCGTCGCGCTCCTCGGAGCGAAACCGCGTGTCGGGATGCGCCTCCTCTATGCCGCCAAGACCGCGTTGGAGTTCGCCGTGATGCGCAAAGGCGCGCGCATGTTCGGCCAGGAAGGGATCTTGCGCTACTTCGTGGGCGGCGTGGTGTTGGTCCCATACTACACTATCGTCGCGGTGCTATGGGGGCTGCTCGGCTCGTTCTCGTGGAAGGGCGCTTTGTTCGAGCGAAAAGTGACGACCGGGCGGAAATGACCACTTACACACGCTGCGGAGCCGGCCGCGTGCCGATAGCCGCTCACCTGCAGGCGTTCACGGCCGAACGCCGGTACGGCGAGGGTCCGCGTCAGCCCTAGGAGGGTTCGATCTCGCTCGATCGGCCGCGGGCATGAACGAACGCTACGAATCGCTGGGGCCAATCCGGGTACATGAATGGCTTCTCTATGACCCGAAATGTCAACCCGCCGATTATTGCAATGGCGGGCAGCAGAATCGCCATCTGGAGGAACACGTTTGAGAGGAACCCGCCGGGCGCGTGGAGCCCAATTGTGCCCTGCATCAGAAACGCAATGAGCGGATAGTGGATGAGATAGATTGTATAACATGTTCCACCGATTACCGTTATGAGCCGGTTGCGAAGGAATGAAATGAATATCCGCGATCCGAATGCACCGACGAATATCGCCGCGAGCGAAATCGCCGTCAGCACGCGGTTGGCCGGCGTCATCACTACCGTTTCGTTGTATGCATACACGCCAAGAAGCCCGAGCGCGACGAATACATCGTATACGTAGCTCCCCTCGGTTCTCGTCCTCCACTCGTTCATGTAGAGGTCGCACATGAGGAATCCGATGAGGAAGTAGTGGCCGTCGCTCAGGATCGACCTCGCCATGCCGATCGCCCACAGGTCGACGAAGAAGCGAAGGGAGCCCGTCGCGACGATGGCTGCGACGATGACCGTGCGTCTGAGGGCGGTGTTCGCGATGAGAAACACGCTCGCAAGCAGGGGCACGAGCACGTAGAATTGCACCTCGATCTCGAAGGACCACGCGACTGGGTTTATCAGGCTCCACGTGTTGTATGCGATGTTGTGGACGTAGACCAGGCTGGCCCCGTAGTGCTCCAGCGCCGTATTCCACTCGTATCCATTCACGAACACGCGTACGAGAAGAAACGCTGTCAGCGTGATGATGTACGGAGGCTCGAGTCGCGTCAGCCGCCGCCGGAAGTAGCGCTTGAGGCCCCCACTGGCCGGCCGTCGTGCAGTCGCCAGTTCACGAACGGCAGTGACAGAAGGAAGCCGCTGATGATGAAGAACAGCGGCACGCCGATAGAGCCGCCATACACGGTACCGTGGAAGAAATACGATTCAGGGTCGCGAGCGAACTCCAGTGACGTCGTCCGCAGGAAGTTCGTCTGGACATGGAGCACTACGACGGGGAAGATCGCCACGAATCGGAGCCCGTCGATCTCTGGGATGAGGCGCTTACTGCCGTCGGTTACTCGGCTTAGCGAGGCGTAGATGCGGTCGAAGACTTGCATGAGCGCGCGTATTCCAGGTGATCCAGCCCGGGGGTCTGGCGAGCGTTGAAGGTCGACGGCACGTATCGCGGTGTCAAGGGCGTGGCCGGAAGCGGCCAAACGGTGTTTGCTCTAGAGGGTGGCGTTGCGTGCCGATCGCGCGAACTGGTTGCGGATGCACTCGCCGGCGCGGGCGAGTCTGTGGCCCTGGCCAAGATGCTCGGGTCGTACGAGTGCGGCAGCGGCGTCGCACACGGTGCCGGGCGCGGATATGGGGATCTGAGACATGGCGGAGATGACTACGCACGAACGGATGACACGCATGTACGAGCACCGCGAAGCCGACCGCGTGCCGATAACCGACCACCTGTGGGCCTCCACGGCCGAACGTTGGCACCGCGAAGGCCTGCCGCGAGACGTCGACTGGCTCGACTACTTCGGGCTGGACCACCTGGTTCGGTTCGGTGTCGACGTCAGCCCGCTCTACCCGACCGAGGTGCTCGAAGAGACCGACGAGTACAGAGTCTCGACCACTCCATGGGGCGCGACTCTGAAGAGATGGACTCACGCCGCCGGAGTGCCCGAGTTCATCGACTGCCGCGTGAAAGACCCCGACTCGTGGGCCGACGCGAAGGCGCGCATGACGCCCGACCGCGACCGTGTCGATTGGGCGAGGCTTGCGCGAGACTACGAACCGTGGCGCCGGAAGGGATGCTGGATAAGCGCCCACCTCCCGTTCGGGTTCGACATGATGCACTCCGGGGCCATAGGCACCGAGCGCGTGCTCGTCGCGATGCTCACCGACCCCGAGTGGATCGCCGACGTCGCCAACCACTGCCTCGACGTGGCCATCGATCTGTTCGAGATAGTGTGGGACGAGGGCTACGAGTTCGACGACATAATCTGGTCCGACGACATGGGCTATAAGTTCCACCAGTTCTTCTCGTTGGACACGTACCGAGCGGTGCTGAAGCCGGCGCACAAACGCGCGTGCGACTGGGCGAGGGGGAAGGGCATCAAAGCGGCGATTCATTCCTGCGGAGACGTGCGCCCGTTCGTGCCGGAGCTGATCGAGATCGGTATTGACAGGCTGAACCCGCTCGAAGTGAAAGCCGGCATGGACCCGATCGAGCTGAAACGTGTCTACGGCGACGATCTGGTCCTGCACGGCGGGATCAACGCCGTCAACTTCACCAACGTGGACGCGTTGCGCGAGGAAATGGAGCGAGTTGTGCCCCGGATGAGGGAAGGTGGCGGCTACGTACTTGGTTCCGACCATTCCGTACCCGACAGTATGAGCATGGCAGACTTCGGAGAGTTCGTGACCCTGGCGAAGAGATTGGGGTCCTACGAGTAGATATCGTTCTTTCTACGCGGCAACGCCCCGTAAGGAGAACGTAACGTCCCGCCGCCTTGTATCGGGACGACGGAGATACAGAAGATGTCCGAGATGACCACGCACGAACGAATGACACGCATGTACGAACATCGCGACGCCGACCGGGTGCCTATAATCGACTCGCCGTGGGGGTCGACCATGGAGCGATGGCACCGCGAGGGGCTGCCCAAGGACGTCAACTGGGTCGACTATTTCGGCCTCGATCATTTCGCGGGCATCGGCGCCGACAACGGCCCACAATACCCGACCGAGGTGCTCGAAGAGACCGACGAGTACACGATCTCGACCTCCGCGTGGGGCACGACGCAGAAGTCGTGGAAGCATGCCGGCGGCGTACCGGAGTTCCTCGACTTCAAGGTAAAGGACCGCGACACCTGGGCCGAGGCCAAGGCGCGCATGCAGCCTACGCGCGACCGCGTCAACTGGGAAAGCCTGGAGCAGAACTACAAGCAGTGGCGCGAGAAGGGCTGTTGGATCAGCGCCGGCTTCTGGTTCGGGTTCGACGTCACGCACTCGTGGTTCCTCGGCACCGAGAAGGTGCTCATGTCGATGGTCAGCGACCCCGAGTGGATCATGGACATCTTCAGTCACTATCTCGACGTGCACATCGCCCTGTTCCAGATGGTGTGGGACGAGGGCTACGAGTTCGACGAGATCGGCTGGTGCGACGACATGGGCTACAAGTACAAGACGTTCTTCTCGCCCGAGATGTACAGCGAGATCGTCAAGCCCGTCCACAAGCGCGCATGCGACTGGGCACACGAGAAGGGGTGCAAGGTCGGCCTGCACTCGTGCGGCGACGTCCACACGCTGGTGCCGCAGTTGGTCGAGATCGGCATCGACAAGCTCAATCCGCTCGAAGTGAAGGCTGGGATGGACCCGGTGGCGCTGAAAGGGCAGTACGGCGACGACCTGGTGTTCCACGGCGGCATCAACGCGGTGAACTTCGGCGACATGGACGTGCTTTACGACGAGATGGAGCGCGTCGTGCCGGCGATGAAGAAGGACGGCGGCTACATCATCAGCTCGGATCATTCGGTGCCCGAGACCGTCAGCTTCCAGGATTTCTCGACGTTCATCGACCTGGCGAAGAGATTGGGATCGTATTAGTAGAGGGGGGGGGTGACAGTGTTGGAGCTCTTGTCACGTGTTGGCGGCGGCCACTTCGCGCATCAGGCCTCCTCCTTAGTCGCCCTTGCTTAGTCGATAGGGACGAGCCGCCGCGTAGGCCCTGAAAAGGCTGTCTGAGAAGCGGTAGTAGCGGCCTTGGGCCTTTTCGAGGACAGCACCGTACTTCTCACTGCCCAAGTGGCCGACGTATACGGATATGCCCTCAGTACGTATCCCGAGTTCGCGTGCGATGGAGGAGTAGAGATCGGTGGTGTGAATCTCCGCGTCCAGCTGACGCGCGAAGGTCTTCAGTATGTACTCCCTGGGGTAAGAGCTGCCGATCGCCGTCTTGTAGATCGACTCTTGAACAGTTGCCGACCCATTCAGCGCGATGTAGTCGAGGGCTTGTTCGCAGGTGTCAAGATCAACGTCGCTGCTGCCTTGCTCCGCGGCTCGTCTCAGAGCGTGTCTGCCCACAAGGTGGACGAGGAATGGGTGGCCCTTCGCGACGGATACGATGAACTCCCGGGCAGCAGGAAGGAAGCGATAGGCTCCCTCAAGCAGACTCTCGGCGCGATCCAGGATATCCTCGATCTCCTCGGGTGCCATTGGCGGGACCAAGACAGTCCCGTCAGCGAGTTGGCGTGCCACCGACTCGTGTTCGGTTACCAACTCTTCAACTGTGCTCGAAACCCCAACTAAGGCGAACCTGACTCCTTTCGGCCCCAAGCTCTTCATGAGGGATGCCAGACCTGTCCGATCCTCCAGGCGGTCAAACTCGTCGATGATCAGTAGTACACCGTCACGTGCTGGGTCGCGCTCTGCGGCCTCGGCTAGCGCGTTGTTGAAGACGGATACTACATCGGTCTCCAGTTCCTGGGCGGCCTCGGTGGTCGATGTCGCCCCCTTTCCGCCGATAGACGCTACCTTCAGGTTGAGCTTGCCCGAGACCTCAGCGGTCGATCCCACGGCCTCTACGCGGAACGGAACGTATTCGGCGAGCGCGGCATTGTCCGACACAAGGCGAAGAAGCAACCTCGGGATGCTGTCAGTCGAGTCGTCACAGCGGAAGAAG
This sequence comes from uncultured bacterium, assembly GCA_964606675.1. GTDB lineage: Bacteria > Latescibacterota > MWCZ01 > MWCZ01 > MWCZ01 > CAZSJP01. The sequence goes on along the minus strand of CAZSJP010000095.1, from coordinate 667 downwards.
ATAGGTAGGAATGCGAATGGCCTGTCCGGCGTCGTCTTCAGTCGTGCGGAGACCGCCTCGTCGCCACTTGCGAGCTTTTCTAGCTGGCGCGCAAGGGATGACTTGCCGATCCCTCTGTTGCCGTAGATCACGATCTGCGTGCCCTCAGACCGCAGAGCCCAGGCGAGCTTCTGGATCTCGTCGTCACGGCCGGCGAACCTCCTGATATCATCGACCTCATTCGCCGGAGTGAAAGCGTCTTCGATGGATATGCTCGCCATGTCATCCCCCGTGCCGACCCAGTACTCGACAGCGATCCTATGGTCTGCTCGCGTCAGCACGATACTGAGACTGTAGCGATCCGTCAAGCGGAGGCGCGCGCGACGACCTGTTCGCACCCCCACGTCTCAGCCGTTTCACCACACGAGACGCCACGCCCCAACCCCAACCCAACCGGATACCAGCCGCTGGTGCGGATGCCGCCGGTCCAATGGAACGAGAAGTTAGGCGGAATCTTGGCGTGCGCGATCACGATCCCACTCCTGCCAATAGCGATCAAGGGTGAGATAGTCGGAATCGATAAGTAGCTTCCTCTTCACGTCGTAGACCCTTGTGGCGCCTTCAAAATCGTATTCGACGCCCCAGTAGCCAAAGTAGTTGGCACTCGTGACCCTTTCGATGGTCTCGT
>CAZSJP010000094.1:0-10030 GCA_964606675.1 uncultured bacterium | reverse complement strand
GCGAAATCCGAGGGGCGGGAACGTCCAATGTGAGCAAAGCCAGCACGTGCACCGTCCGGCTCGGACCCACGACGCGTACGAACGATTCGAGATTGCCTCCGAAGACGGGCATGCGCCTGAGCTTGGACGGGCTGGCCAGAACGACGATCGGCTTGTCGTCGCCGGTGCTGGACGCCACCTCGACCAACGACGCAAGCGCCGACCGACTGAACGAGTCGGCCTGCGACCACTTCGTGCGCTCGTCCACCAGCCCAGTTGCGTAGAGCAACAGGGCCGCCAGCCCGATGGCGACGCCACCCCGGCTCGACCAATGCCGCTGGGCCAGCCTGATGAGTGCGGCGATCGCGATGCACACGCCAACCGATGCCAGCAGCAGATACCATCGCATCGTGAGCCGGTAGCAGAGGAGTGCGCCGAGCGCCAACCACAGCACGCCCCAGACAACCGCAGGACGCTTCCTGGTCCACCACGTGAATGCGGCTGCGGCGCCAGTAGTACATACGGCTGCGGCCGTTAGCAGTTCCGGCCGACTGACGAAGAACCGCACCAGCGGGTCGTAGTCGAGCGGCCAGACCAGCAGCACGAGCGCGCCCGCCAGGTTCGATACCACGGTTGCAGGAGAGGCCCACCACGAGAATCGCTCGACGAACGTGCTGCCGAGCAACACTACGCCCGCCCAGACTATCGTCACCGAGAGCAACGGTACGCTGGCCACCGCTGCTTTCTTGGCCGCGGTCGCGGCGGCGGATATGCGCAGGCGCGACCATTCGGTTGCGAACGCCAGCAGCGGGAGCATGTACCCGAACTCCTTGCCCCCCAGGGCAAACACTCCGGCCGCGAGCGATCCGACGAGCCAGCGAGCCGAGCCGCCCCGGCACCACCTGACGTTCGCGTATAGCGCCGCCAGGATCCCCAGCGTTGCAAGGCCGTCGGTTCGTCCGCTGATCCAGATCGCGTTGAGAGTATGTACCGGGTGGAGCGCGAACAGGGCGCCTGCCCACAGAGCCATTCGGCGGTCTTCGACCACATGGGATACGAGCAGTAGGACCAGAGCCGTCGACGCGAAGAAGATCGCGAGGTTCGTGATGTGATGGCCGCCGGCCCACGTGCCCCAGAGATAGTAGTCCGCCACGGTGGACAGGATGAAAGTGGGGCGGAAGTAGGCGTCGTATCCGCCCTCACCGCGAGCGCCGGTTGCGGGGCTGAGGAAATGCTCGATCCCGGACCAGCCGGAGTCCATCAGGCGGCTCACGAACGCCACGTCGTCGGACGCGAAGCCGTAGCTCCAGACGCCGAAGTAGGCCACGAACGCCAAAGCTACAACTGCCAGGGAGTCGCGCGATCTAGTCGAGATCACGCTTCGTCGCCTTCCTGTCGGCCCGCCCATATGCCGCCGGCCGCCGCCACGAGCGTCGCTATCGCGCTCAGCACGGCGATCCAGTCGCCGTACCGAAGATAGAGCGTCTCCCTCTCTCGACGACTGATGGAGCTCACGAGCGTGGTTCGCTCGAAGATGTGCGCCGAACGCACTCGACGGCCCCACGGGTCGATGAACGCCGATATCCCCGTGTTGGCCGAGCGGGCTATCCACGTGCGGCACTCGATAGCACGGAACGAGGCGAAGTCTGCGTGCTGATAGATCAGCGACGTCCGTCCGAACCATGCGTCGTTGGTCACGACGACGAGGATGTCGGCGCCATTCCGGATGAACGACCTCATCAGAGCCGGGAACACCGACTCGAAACATATCGCCACGCCGAGCTTGCCCAGCGACGACCGGAAGATCGTCTCTCGTTCGCCGGGAAGCCAGTGCGCCATCCCGAGGTTCAGCGACTTTAGGAACCCGAACGTGCTTTCATACGGCACTCGTTCGCCGAAGGGCACCAGGATTATCTTGTCGTAGCTCTGCACTGTCAGGCTTTCGGGGCTTACCATGATCGCGGAATTGTAGGCGTCCTTCATGCCATAGTCGTACACGGGTGCGCCTGTGATGAGGGGCACTCCGAGATGATTGGTAAGTAGTCGGAACATGGGCTCGTAGCGAGGAGTGAGCGATCTCTCCTGGCCGGGCAACGAGCTATCCGGCTGGTACGCGAGGTAGTCGGGGATGGCGGTCTCCGGCCAGATCACCAGGTCCACGGTTCCCGGCGGTATTTCCAGCGTCTGCTCCTTGATCGCCTTCTTCGTCTGGCGCACGCCGTCGCTGCTGCCCCACTTAGTGCCCATATCGATGTTCGGCTGAACTATGGCGATCCGTCCCGCGACGCGTTGCGCCGGTTGTTCGGCGAGGCGCCATCTGCCGTACGTCGCCGCAACCATGAGTACGATGACGAACGCCGCCGAACACTGCCGCAACGTCGGGTTGCGCAGGGCGCGCTGCGGATCGCCAATGGCGGCGCGGACCGCGCCATATGCCAGCACGTTGAGCACGATCACCCAGAACGACACGCCCAGTACGCCCCAGACGTCGGCTTGCTGGATGATCCCCAGCAACCGAGACTGCGTGTGGCCGATGGTCGTCCAGGGGAAGGCCAACTCCGTGTAGAAGCGCGCGTACTCGCCGGCCACCCACGCCGGCGGTATGAGCCATATCCACGTCCGGCCCAGCCAGCGCGCGCCAAGCCTCATGGCCAGAGTGCTGCAAGCCGTATAGATAGACGGGATGATACAGGCCATCAGCCAACCCGGGACCGCCAGCCACCGAGGCATGTCGACGTGGAACGCGATCCAGTAGAGCGCAGCGAGATGGTAGACAAGGGCGAAGGCGTATCCTATCGCCGCTGCGCGCCAGGGCGAGGCCCTTTCGATTGCCAGGAACAGCGGAACGAGGGCGATCCACGCAAGGGGGCCAGTTGGCAGAGGAGGAAACGAGAGCGCGAGGAGCACGCCCGAGAGTCCGACAAAATACCATTCGCGACGGGTCAGCATGTGTGTCGGGTTCACGACGGTATTGCGCCGTATATAACCCCTCCTCCAATCACAATGTCGTCGTCGTAGAGGACTACCGATTGGCCCGCGGTGACGGCGCGCTGAGGGGAGTCGAATCTCACCTGGAACGTGCCGGTATCACCGAGAGTAACTTCGGCCGGTATGCCCGAACTACCGTAGCGTATCTTCGCTTCGGCGCGAAACTCGTCTGCCGGACGTTCGCCCGATATCCAACTCGCGGCGCCGGCCCTGAGGCCATGCGCCAGCAGGTCGCTCTCGTCGCCGACCCACACCGTCCGGGCCGGCACGTCGATCCGCGTGACAAATTGAGGCGCTCCGAGGGCTATCCCCAATCCCTTGCGCTGTCCGATCGTGTATCTGGCGACGCCGGAGTGCTCGCCGAGAACGGCCCCGTCGCGACCTCGAATCGGGCCCGGTTCGAGTGCCCCGCACGCGCGGCCCCGGGCGCGGGTCCATCCGTCGAGGAACACGCCGTAATCTCCGTCGGGCACAAAACAAACGTCCTGGCTCTCGGGCTTCGCCGCGGTGCTCATACCTCGGTCGGCGGCCATGCGGCGCACGTCGTTTTTCGTCAGACTGCCGAGCGGCAGAATGGTTCGTCTCAAGGCCTCCTGCGGCACGCCCCAGAGGGCATACGACTGATCCTTCCGCGCGTCCATCCCTCTCCGCAACTCGACGGGACCATCGCCGCGCCCGTCGATCCGCGCGTAGTGGCCCGTCGCCATCAAGTCGGCTCCGAACGCGCGCGACCTCGAGAGTAGTGCGTCCCATTTCAGAAACGTGTTACAGCGGATGCACGGATTGGGCGTGCGTCCGGAGGCGTACTCGTCCACGAAGTCGTCAACTACGAACCGTTCGAACTCGCTCGTGAGATCGAGCACATAGTGCGGTACGCCGAGCCGTGCGCACACCGCGCGTGCATCGACGACCGACTCGACGGAGCAGCACGACACGTTTTTGGCACTCGGTGCAACGTCGCTCTCCCACAGCTTCATCGTCACGCCTACGACGTCGTAGCCGTCCTCCTGCAGAAGCGCGGCGGCCAGCGAACTATCGACGCCGCCACTCATGGCGACCGCTACGGTCCTGCTCGTCAAAGTCGCGCTCCCGTTGCCCGGACGGACTCCCGCGCCCGTGAGACCACTGCCGGCAAGGCCGTCATGACCCGATCTACGTCCGCGGGGGCGTTGAGCCTGCCGAAGCTGAAACGAACGGCGGCGCGGGCCAGGCGATCGGGCACTCCCATCGCCAGCAGCACGTGAGAGGGTCTGACGGCGCCCGATCCGCACGCTGAGCCGGAACTCACGGCGATACGGGCGAGGTCTAGCGCTATTGGGACGCTCTGCCCCTCGACACCGTCGAATGACACGTTCAGTGTGCCGGGCAAGCGCGCGTCGGGATGGCCGTTCACGGCGACACTGGGTACCTCGGCCACTATGCGATGCTCAAGCGCGTCGCGCATCGACGACGTCAGCGCGACGTGTTCGGCCATATCCCGCTCTACCGCGCGCGCCGCAGCCCCGAACCCGACTATCGCTGAAACGTTCTCGGTACCCCCGCGCCTGCCGTTCTCCTGCGATCCGCCCATCTCGTGCGGCACGAGGTCGATCCCGCGTCGGATGTACAGCGCGCCTATGCCTTTGGGGCCATAGAGCTTGTGGGCGGACAGGCTCAGGATATCGACATCCATCTCCGCCACGTCCAGCGGCACTTTGCCCGCGCTCTGCACCGCATCGGTATGGACTGCGACGCCCCGCTCCTTGCACATCGCCGCGATCTCGCCAACCGGCTGGATCGTGCCGGTCTCGTTGTTCGAGTGCATCACGCTCACTAGAACCGTTTGGTCGGTCAGAGCGTCGGCGACGGATTGCGGTGACACCATCCCGAACCGGTCCACCGGGACGTAGGTCGCGTTCGACCGACCTTGGCCGACGAGCGATCTGAGGGTGCTAAGGACCGCTTCGTGCTCGGCCGCGGAGACGACTACGTGCGGCCGAACGGACGGGGTCGCGTCGAGCGCGCGCTCAACCACACCTCTGAGCGCCGCATTGTCCGCCTCGGTGCCTCCCGACGTGAATACCAGTTCCCCAGGCGTCGCTCCGATGAGATCCGCGACGGAGGCCCGGGCTTCGTCGACGGCCGACCGGGCTTCGCGTCCGAGGGAATGCTGGCTGCTGGGGTTTCCGAAACGATCGCGCAACCACGGCAGCATGGCGTCGAACGCTTCCGGGTGAAGGGGCGTGGTCGAGTTGTTGTCGATGTACGTGCAGGGCGTCGGCATCTTATTCGGTCGTTCCCGCCTGCCAGGCTTGGCGGAGCAAGGGCTGCGTGGTTCGTGACGAAGGCTCGCGCAAGCGGCTCATGCTGAGACCGGCCCGCGGCGCCGCTCTGCAAATGTATCGATTCGGGTGGCCCGCCGACAATGTTCATCGACTGCCCGTCATCGGCAACACGCGTATTTTCACGCTGATACGCCGATTGCGCTCGCCCAGCGATGAAACCGCAGTTGCGACCGGTACGCGGGTCGCAATTCGAGTAGCGATCTGGCCGGGATCGTCGCTCGGTGTGCGCGCCGGACCGCGACGGCGGAGGCCCCTTTGCCCAAAGCGACACAGAATACTCGCACATCCCCCCTAGACGGGAGCAGTGAATGGGTGTAAGTTTGCTTCCAGCCGGGGGAGACTGTCCAGTATGAACACACCGACATGGCTGTCGTGCCACCTGAGCGGCCACGACCCAAGCGACGTCGATGTCGTCGAGCACTCCGCATTCCTGCTCGATCGGCTGATGCCGCACACCGACCAGCGAGTGGTTTCGTGGCTCGTCGACACATATGGCGGCGAAGCGCTTTCTGAGTACCTGTTCGGCAGAGGCGCCAGAAGCCTAGGGCCGCGCGCGTTGAAGCACTGGTGCATGTACCTCAATGTAGACACGGCGGTCTGCGATCAGTGGCTGGCTGCCGCACGGTCGAGGCTGCAGGCGTTGGGAGGCGCGCCACCATAGGCGCGCTGCCGGCGCCGATCTTCCTACTTGGCCGACATTCCAGGGGGTCGCGATGAATCTCGCTCCGGACGGTTCTCCACGAGGGCCGCTAACCTACGTCATTTCATACACCGAAGGCAACACCGTAAGCGATAGCTGGGCGGAGAAGATCGCCGCCGCACCCCCCGACATGCTGCATCACGGGCACGACGTACCGCTCAACAATCTGTGGGGGCCGACTGCCGGCCTCTCGGCGTGGGACCCCGACCACAACTCCTGGCCCGGTGACGTTCTGCGGAAGATCGACGACCTGCGGCGCGGAATCGACAGGCTGCACGGTCTCGGCGTCCGATGGGTCCTTCCCTACATCAACCCGTCCATCATCGGCGGGACGTACCAAGAGCGAGACGGCGCGTTCTACAACGCGGCCGAGAGCGAGGCGTTCTTTCATTTCTGGGGTCGCAAGGACGAGTTCGCGGAGTTCGGGCTCGACAAGGTGCCCAACTCCGACCCGATGGACTGGATGCAGCGCAACTGGTTCAGTTTCCAGATGTACAAGCCCGACTGCACCTTCAGACGCTATGAGCCATGCCTCCGACGCGAGTCGTGGCTTGCATTCGTCGAGATCGTGGTGGACCTGATCGCACAGGCCGGCTACGACGGGGCCTTCTCGGACGACGATCTGGTCAACTGCTATTGTCCGCAGTGCACCAAAGACTTCAGAAAGTTCCTTGAAGCGGAATACGGAGACAGCCTGGCCGCGCTCGAGAACCATATCCCGACGGACAGGACCATGCTCTTCAGCGACGACGGCCGTGCCACCGGCCCGGCGATGCGACGCCCGACAAGCGGCGAGCTTTCCCGCGGGCCGGAGATCAACAATGGCGTTCCGGTCGATGAGTGGGAGACTCTCGTATGGCAGGCGAGCCAGGCGTTCTGGTCTGACACGATCGGCGACATGCTCTCTCGCCTGCGCGATCGGGGTCGTCGGCGGAACGATGCGTTCTTCATCGTCGCCAACTGGGGCATGTCGATGACGGCCAAGGAGTTCGGAGTACGCCGCCGCCTCGGCCACGATTTCCGTCGCTGGCAACCCGGCGCGACCTGGCAGATGCTCGAAGAGGGCGGAAGCTGCGGCTACGTGGCACCGGGGCTCGCGGTGGAGTTCTGGACGCCGTGCCGGGTCCTTGAGGCGCATGGTGCCGAGCCCGTGTTGCTGCCGTACCATAGGTCCGATCCCGGGCAGCAGATGCTGGTCGGTGCCGAGATCGCTTCGGCGTCTTGCGGTGCGCTGGCTCAAGGGAGTACATCGGACCGACTGACCGCATATCGCTCGTATTTCGAGGAGTACGCCGAGCTGTTCGCCGCGGCGGAGACGTTCGCATCCGTTGGCGTTCTCTACTCGCTGGACGAAATCGCGCGCAACAACGACGAGCACCTGCGGCTGTTCTACGCCGTGACGAGGGCGCTTGGCCGAAGCCACGTCCCGTTCGAGATCGTCACTGTGGAGAGCCTGCCGACTGCAAACGTCGACGTCATAGTGAACCCCGGCGCCCGAAGCGTTCCGGCGAGCCGGTTCGGGGACGTCCCGGTGGTCCTGGTCGGGCCCGGCGGGCACAAGCCCGAGTCGGTAATGTCGCGATACGAGATCGAACTCGATCGCGTGCTGGACGAGCCTCGCGAGCAGCAGGAGCAGACTCTCGCCGGGTGGGCGAATGTGGATCTTTCAGGGATGGCGCCGTTGGCGGGTCTCGTGCGCAAAGCCTGCCGACGAGACCCAGCGCTGACGACCTCGCGCGCCGCGCACGCCGTCCGATTACGACCGTACCGAATCGAGGCCGACAAACGGCTCGCGGTGCACGCCGTGAACTACGGATGCACCACCATGTCCGATGCGATCGCCACGCCGGGCAGGTCGCCGAAGTTCCCGATGGCGGTGCCGGCGATCGACGGGTGGAACATCGCGGCCGCGTGGACCGTCGGGCCGGAGGTCGCGCGGGAGAACCTGGACGTTCACCGAATCGAAGATTCGGTGAACATGACGGTCCCGGCCACCGACGTGTATCGGGTCGTTGTGCTGCAATACGCTTGAGCCTCGGCGCTAGCCGTCGAGCGGCCCGTCGGGCACCGTGGCCATCGTGTCTCTCCGTTCCGCTGTCCGGGTGCCCAGTCGCCGCGCCCATCCCGTTTTCGGGCGACATGTCCTTGCATACGTGCGTTGCCGGTCTGATATTTAGGCGCTATGGCACCGCCGTGTAGGTGGCTCCTCCGGCAACGGACGCGCACCGCGGCTCGCCACGTGTACCATCAGTTGCCACGACGGCGGCGTCAACGCATGAAGAGCGTGAAGGTCTATACGGACGGAGCCTGTTCGGGCAACCCGGGGCCCGGCGGATGGGGTGCACTCCTGGTGTACGGGAAGAAACGCCGGGAGCTGAGCGGGGCCAAAGCGAATACGACCAATAACCGCATGGAGTTGACCGCCGCCATCAAGGCCCTGGATGCGCTCACCGAGCCATGCAGCGTCGAGCTTACCACCGACTCGCAGTATCTCCGGCAGGGCATCACGTCGTGGCTGGCGGGGTGGAAACGCCGAGACTGGAAGACCGCCGACAAGAAGCCCGTCAAGAACCAGGATCTCTGGATGGCGCTGGATAAGCTAAATACCAAGCACAAAGTTACGTGGAGCTGGGTGAGAGGCCACGCCAACCATCCCGAGAACGAGCTTTGCGACAGACTGGCAACGTCTGCATTGAAGGCCCTCAAAGCCGGGTCGTGACCGTCTGAGCCTTACGTCAGGGTCTGCGGCATAGCCCCACGAGACAGATCTCCCCGTCCATCGTTCTGCCGCCGAGCCATACGAGGTCCATCTGCCGGATCTCTCGGCTAGGATTCGGGTTGAGCACTTCCACTGCATACAGCGCGAACGTGCCGTCGTCGGTGCCGCAGTCGACGGCGTCGCACGCATATGGCCTCGGCGCCGCGCCCCAGGGGAACAGCGTCTCGCCGTAGACCAGATCGACTTGCGCCGTGTCTCGCTCGGGCGAGTCCTCGTCGCCGTAGTGGAGCCGAAGCCTGCCGACCACGTCGTGCCCGAGGTAGTATTCGTCGTTGCGGGAACGCGGCGCCCGGACGATCGACGTGCCCAAGAGCGCGATCAGCCCGGCGGCGTGGGCGCCAACCGGAACGCGAGCAATCGGTGAAAGCCACCTGACGGTGACCGAACCTGCGCCCGTCCCGCAACTGGCGACGTCGAACGGGATTCCCGCCAGGAATTGGCTGCCGGGCTTAACGTTGCCTCTTGCTCCGTCGGTCGGCGGGAACGCCTCGTTCGCAACCGATTGTAGCGACACAGTTTCGAACTCATCGGGGTTACGTCTTGCCATGCCCTGCAACGACTGGCGGTCGCGGAGGACGTCGCGCTCAGCCGGCATCAGTCGGAGCGCGGCCCGTTTCAGCGACTTGCCGTGCGTGTCCGGCTCGTAGCCGCCGCACCAAAGCGTGCCGGCGCCCTCGACGAAGCCGTTGAGATGCCCGAAGCGCCCGAGCACGTCGTCGGACGCCGCCATCCACGTCGAAACTTGAGCGCCCTTGACGATGTCGTTCTGCCTCAGGTTCGGCCAATCCGACATCCCTGTTGGGCTGAAGTTGCCGAATACCATCCGCTCGAATCCATGCTCCGCCATCAGATCCGGGGTTGTCGCGTCGAGCATCCAGTACCAGTCGATGAGCATGATGTCGCGCGGAATTCTCTCGACAGCGCGATGGGTCGGCTGCATCACCCACCTCTGGTCTCCCTTGGACACGCGCCTCAGCACGCCGCCGTATCTCTCGCCGGAGGGATGGTGGATGTTGAGCAGCTTGTCCGCCCACATGGCGGTCTCGATTCCGCGCTCGGCGAGATGGTCGTAGACGCGGATCACGTCGTCGGCGAACAGATCGCTTGCCTTGTGCTTGCGACACTCGGGGCAACGGCGGAACGTGTATGCCTCGTCGCGACCGATGTGGACCATGCCCGGCCCGATCGTGTCGGTGATCTCGTCCATCGCGTCGAAGAGCAGTTCGTAGGTTCTCGGGTTCGACGGGCAGTACGAGTCCG
>CAZSJP010000093.1:3740-10114 GCA_964606675.1 uncultured bacterium | reverse complement strand
TACCAGCGCCAGCCATACGTGTATCGCGCCAACGTGCAATGGTATCTCACGACCGAAGGGCGGCGTAACCACCATATGAGGCTGGAGTTCCCGACGTTGTTCGGCCTGCCCGTCAACGTGCGTCTGCTCACGCGAGACCTGAAGAACACCGGCAGCAACTTTTTCGGAATCGGGAACTTTACCGAGATCGACAGTGACAAGCCGGACTACTACAGCTACCTGATGGAGGAGCAGCGCTCGGCGATCGATCTGGAAATCGCGGGCTTCGCTCCGCTGGTCGTGTTCGGCGGCGTCCGCTTCAACAGGAGCGTCCCGAGCCGCATCGACGAGAGCGAGCCGGACGGCACGTATTTCGTGTTCGATAAGCAACCGCCCGGCGTCGGCGGAGGCTGGGCCAACTTCTTTCTGGCGGGGCTGCTGTACGACTCCAGAGACGACCAGGAAATGCCCACTGCCGGGATGCTGAGCGAAGCCTCGTATCAGAAGGGCGTCTCATGGCTCGGCGCCAACTGGACATACCGGCGCATAACGCTAATCCATACGCACTACTACAGGCTGAAGTTCGAATTCGATCCGAACCGGTACGTGCTCGTCAACCGCGTCGTATTCGAGAACCTTTCGGGCAATGCGCCGTTCTACGAATTGACGGAGATTGGCGGATCGATCCGCGGCATTGAGATCGGCGGCGGTGCGTTCATGCGCGGATACGAGTCCAGGCGGTACGCTGACAAGCAGAAGTTCTTGTTTTCGAGCGAATTGCGGCGCATCTTCAAGGATGTCGAGTGGCGCGGCCAGTACTTCCAGATGCTCGGCATGGTATTCGTCGATGCGGGGCGCGTCGCGTCCGAGGTGACGAAACTGAACCCGGTGGACCTCCACTGGAGCGGGGGCGCGGGATTGCGCTTGACGTGGAACTCGCAACTTAGCATCAGAGCCGATATCGCGTACTCGCCCGAGGGCCACAAGTTCCTGATGGCGTTCGGGAACCTGTTCTAGAGGGAACTCGCATCCGATACGCCGCTGCAACATTGCTTACGTTCGCTCTCTTGGCTGGTCCATCGGTAGGCTCTGCGGCCCCCGGGATCGGATCGATAGAGGCAGTCGTCACGGACGCTTCCGACGGGACGAGCCTGATCGGCGCGGCCGTGGTCATCGAGGGAACAGCGCTCGGCGGCGTCACCGGGCTCGACGGAACGCTACTCATGGGCGGCGTGCCGGCCGGCCGGTCGTACGTAGTGGCGAACCTTGTCGGATACCGCCCGGAACGCAAGCGCATCGACGTGATGGTGGGAAGGACAACCCGTGTAGAGTTCGCGCTCGCCGCGACCGTGATCGAGAGCAGCCCGATGGTCGTCACGGCGTCGCGGCGCCTCCAGGAACTGAGGCGGTCGCCCACGGCGATGAACGTGGTAGACGATGACGAGATAACGGGGCGCAATGTGTCGACCACGCATACGGCGCTGAAGTACGTCCCCGGTGCAACCAGCATAGGCAGCCAACTCTCCATCAGAGGATCGAGCGGGTTCACACAGGGCGCCGGCAGCAGAGTGAGCGTGCTGCTCGACGGCGTGCCGATCTTGTCGGGCGACGTGGGCGACGTGAAATGGGGAATGATCCCGCCGGAAGTGATTGGCCGCATCGAAGTGGCCAAAGGTGCCGGGTCGGCGCTCTACGGCTCCGGCGCTCTCGGTGGCGTAGTCAATCAGATCACGCGGCGTCCCACTGAAGAGCCTGAGACCAGACTGCGCGTGGTGGGCGGGGTCGACAGCCGCCCGAACGGCTACGCGCCGCCACCAGGGCGCCGGCCACTGCTCTACACCGTGTCTGCGACCCACACCCGCCGAGTCGGGCAGACGGGCATTCTGGCAAGCTTCAGGCAACACCACTCGGATGGATCGCGCGCCGGCAGCGACGGGAACAGGTACTCTGCCTTCCTGAAAGTCGACACCCCGGCGGGGGAATCAAACGAGATATCGCTGACCACGTTCTGGAGCCACGAGGACAACGGGCAGACGCTTCAGAGCTACCCGGACAGCCTCCACTACACTCGAGCGGGCGCAAACCGCGTGGTCGGTCCCGATCAGTTCGCGGCGGTCACGTTTCACCGCATCCCGAGCGCACAGTGGTCGTGGCGAGCGAGCGCGCACGTGTTCAGAACCGCCTTCGATGAGCGGTCGCCGGATGACGAGATCGTGTCCTCCTCGGATGCGGTCACTTGGGGTGCCGACGGCCAGGGCACCTGGGTGCCGACGCGCCAGATCGCAGCGGTCGGTGGCGTTTCGGTGTTGGGTTCGCAAGTCGACGCCAAGCTCTTCACCGGCGAGTCGATCACGAACGTAGGCGTGTACGCACAAGCTGAGATTCGCCCGACTGAGGCGATCTCGATCATCGCCGGAACGCGCTACGACAGATGGAGTTCAGACGCATCCGACGCCGGCGGCCAACTGAGCCCGCGCATCGGTCTGGTCTATGCGCCGGTCCGGGCGACGAGCTTGCGCGGGATGGTCTCCAAGGGCTACCGAGGCCCGACGATCAGCGAGCTTAGCACATATCGCGACGAAGGCGATCTGGCGATACGTCCGAACTTCGATCTCTTGCCGGAGCGATCATGGACGGGCGAGATCGGCGTCAGCCAGACTCTCGGCGGCATTCTCGCGCTCGACATGACGGTGTTCGAGAGTCGGTACCGCGACATGATCGAGCCGACAATCCAGGATGAGGCGGACCCAGCTAGTGGGAAGCTTGTCGTCAAGTTCAGCAACGTCGTCAAGGCGCGGATTCGAGGACTTGAGTCGGCGGCGCGGTGTGCGCTGTGGCGCGACAGACTGCGGCTAAGGGCGAGCTATATGCTGCTTGCAACGCTGAATCAGGGGCAACCGGACCCGCGCGCTGTCGGGCCGGACTCCCTGAGGTTGCCATACAGACCGCGCCATTCGCTCGGGCTGGGCGCCGAGTTGCATCTCGGCCCGCATTTCATCGGATACGACTATCGATACGTCGGCACATACCCCGTCACAGTCTACCCGTACGACCCTCGGGTGCCGCTGAAAGTCAGCGACGTCCGGCTCGGCACCGAATGGCAGCACGTCAGAGCGACTCTATCGATCACCAACGTCTTCAATTACGTTTACACGGCGAGGGAGAGACAGCTCTCCGGTCCGAGGCATTTCAGCCTCGCACTGAACGCAAGCCTCTGACAACCCCACAACGGAACGCTGATGAAGATCACCGTAGCCAAGAGCGCCGGCTTCTGTTTCGGAGTTAGGCGCGCGATTGACATGGCGCTCGACACGACGGCGAAGTCATCCGACCGCCCCGTGCAGATGCTCGGCGACATAGTGCATAACGAACACGTCGTGGAGCAGATAAACCGAGCCGGTGTGAGCGTGATCGACTCAATCGAGGATGCCGACCCCGTGGGTGTATTGCTGATTCGCGCCCATGGAACCGGTCCGGCAACTTACGCGGGCGCCGCCCGTTTGGGGCTCGAGGTGGTGGACGCCACCTGTCCGCTGGTGAAGGACATCCATCGCAAGGCCGCCCAACTGCACGAGCAAGGCTACCCCGTTCTCATCATAGGCGACCACGGGCACGACGAGGTCGCCGGTATCGCCGCGCAGGTACCGGACCCGCTCATCATCTCGACTCCGGACGAGGTCTCACAGCTCGGCAGGAAGTTCCGACGGCTGGGCGTAGTCGTGCAGTCGACGCAGAATGTGGAGAACGTCAAGGCGGTGATCGGCGAACTGATCCCGTTATGCATCGAGATCAGGTTCGTCAACACGATCTGCTACCCGACAACCAAGCACCAGAGAGAGATTCGGACCATGCCGCCAAACAACGACGTGATGGTGATCGTCGGATCGTTCACCAGCGCCAACACCACTCGTATGAAAGAGATATCCGCGCAACTGAACGCGAGGAGCCATCAGGTTACGGGGCCTGGCGACTTGAAGCCGGAATGGTTCGACGGCGCCGAAACCGTCGGCGTCCACGGAGGCGCTTCGACGCCGGATGAGGTGATCGATCAGGTCGTGGCCAAGATATCCGAGCTTGCCGATGGCGACGCCGAGGTAGACAGATGACCGTCCGCGATGATCGCGTGGCGCCGGTGCGCGGGGCGTGTCCGCGGCGCGTCCTGGCCGTCGCCGCGATCCTACTGGCCGCGTGGGCCGTCGTCGCGCAGGAGCGCAGGTCGGATCCGCCGGCGGATTTCACCGTCGCGCGGCTTCAGCACGGAGGAGGAGGCGACTGGTACGCCAACCCGTCCTCGCTACCGAACCTCCTGACGTTCATCCGGCAGAACACTAACATCGGCGTCGCGGATCGGCCCGTGCGGGTCCGGGTTGCCGACAACGATCTCTTTGGGTTTCCGTATCTCTACATGACGGGGCATGGCAACGTGCGGTTCACCGACGAGGAGGTGGTCCGGCTGCGCGCGTACCTCACCTCGGGCGGATTCCTGCACGCCGACGACAACTACGGCATGGACGAGTCGTTCAGGCGGGAGATCCGCCGCATATTCCCGAACAACGATCTCGTTCCACTGCCGCACGATCACGAGGTCTTCCACTCCTGGTTCGAGATGCCGGGCGGTCTACCGAAGGTCCACGAACACGACGGCAAGGCGCCGGTCGGCTACGGCATCCACCACATGGGGCGCCTGGTCGTCTTCTACAGCTACGAATCGGACCTCGGCGATGGCTGGGAAGACGCTCACATCCACAACGACCCCGAGCCGGTTCGGCGGGCGGCCCTGCGCATGGGCACGAGCATCGCCGTGTATGCGCTGTCTCACTGAGGATGCGGTACCATATGCTCACGTCAGGGCGTCCGCGAGGAGGCAAGGTCGATGAGTGAAACCGGCGCCAAGCCGCTTGCGGAGGAACACGTCGGAGGCCTGCTGATCGGCCTCATCGTCATGCTCGCCCTCGCGCAGGTCTTCTCGCGGTACGTAGCAGGCCAGAGCCTTAGTTGGTCGGAGGAATTGGTGCGCTACATGTTCGTGACGCTCACGTTCGTCGGCGTCAGCGGCAATCTGCGTCGCGGCGAGCACCTCTCGGTCCGCTTGTTGCCCGATCGCTGGCGCGCTTCGATGGTGGCATCGCTCCCATGGCTTCGCGCCGTGTTTGTCGCGGCGTTCGCAGGCGTCGTGCTTGTCGCCGGGGTCGAGGCGGTCGCCTCACAGATGAGGTCGGAGCATACAACGCCCGCGCTGGCTCTCCCCCGCTGGATCGTCGTCGCGGTAGTTCCCACCACCATGGCGGCGGCATGCGTCGGGGCGATCCAGGCTGTGGCTCGCCCGATCGGGAAGTAGCGAATGGAAATCAGCGCACTGGTGCTATTCGGGACGCTGGCGTTGTGCATTCTGATCGAGGTGCCCATGGCGTTCTCGCTGGGCATCAGCGGCGTGGTGACGATCCTTGTGCGCGACCTGGCGCCGGCAACGACTATCCCGCAAGTGCTGTTCGGGGCCGCCGACAGTTTCTCGCTCCTGGCGATCCCTCTGTTCATACTTGCCGGGCTGCTGATGGGCCGGTCGGGGATATCTCGGAGATTGGTGGACCTGGCGGACGCCCTCGTCGGTCACGTGCGTGGCGGTTTGGGGCTGGTCACCATCGCTGTGTCGATCTTCTTCGCCGGCATCTCAGGTTCGGGCCCCGCCGACGTGGCCGCGCTCGGGCTCTTCCTGGTGCCGGCGATGATCCAGGCCGGCTACAGCGACGGGTTTGCGGCCGCTCTGGTGGCGGCAGGCGGGGGCATCGGTATCATCGTCCCGCCGTCGATCGCTCTCATCGTCTACGGCGTCGTCGCGGAAGTGCCCATCTCGCACCTCTCCATCGCAGGCATCGTCCCCGGCATAGTGGTCGGCCTGGCGCTCATGGTCGCGGTTCGGGTGGAGTGCCGGACCATGGCACCGCGCTCGGCCGAGCGACGTGGCGGGCCCTTCCCGGAGTCGTCGCACCCGCGATCATCCTCGGTGGGATCTACGGCGGAGTCTTCACGCCGACCGAAGCCGCGGCCGTGGCGGTGCTCTACGCGCTCGTCGTCGGTGGATTCCTCTACCACGACCTCACATGGCGCGATCTGACCCAGGTAGCGCGGCAGACGGCGCTCGTCAGCGGCTCGATCATGTCTATCGTCATCTGCGCAGCGCTGTTTGCGTGGCCGCTTACTGTAGAAGGCATCGGCCCCGCGATCGGCGACTGGCTGGGTGGCGTAAGCGCCGAGCCGTGGGTGATTCTGCTCGCCACCAACGGTATCCTGATCGCACTCGGCTGCATCCTCGACGCCATATCCATCCACTACGTCGTCGTGCCCGTCCTGCTACACGCCGTTCGAGAGGTGAACGCCGCCGCCGCCCGGGCCCTCGA
>CAZSJP010000093.1:730-3730 GCA_964606675.1 uncultured bacterium | reverse complement strand
CGCCGCCGCCGATCCGGTGGACCTGGTGCATTTCGGGGTCGTTGTCGCCGTGAACCTGGCGATCGGGCAGATTACGCCGCCGGTGGGCGTGAATCTGTTCGCCGCCGCAGGGGTATCGGGTGTGCCGGTGCGGTCGATCACTCGACGGGTGTGGCCGCTATTCCTGGCGGAGCTTGCTGCTTTGCTGTTAATCACTTACGTACCAGCTTTGAGCCTCTGGCTTCCTTCAGCTATGCGCTGATCCGACCTCGTCGTGCTACATCGTCGCCCGCCCGTAGCACGATCCGGCTCGAAATACCGTATATTCATCTGTGACAACCGCTTCTAGCTACCGAAAGCGAATGGGCCGCGGATCGGGCTTGCGCTTGGAGGATTCGGATATGCTGACGCTTGTCGAAGATGGCAGCAGCAGGGCCGCAGTAGTCATCTCGCCACGTGCGACCGACACGGAGCGTTTCGCCGCCCGTGAGTTGGCGCGGTACGTACACGTGGCCTCCGGAGCAGTGATGCCGGTCTTCATGGGTCGGCCCGAGGCGCTCGGCTCGCCCGTGGTGTACGTCGGCACGTTGGACACGTGGGCCGATGTTGTCGCCGGCACGGACGAAGGAGACTCCGCCAAGCCCGCGCCCGGAGACGTCCTGCAGCATCCGCAGAGCTTCCTCATAAGAGCATCCACTCCGGACGAACTGTACCTGATCGGCAGCCAGCCCGTCGGCGCGTTGTGGGCGGTGTACGAACTCGTCAGCGAGCATTTCGGTGTCGGATTCGTCGGGATGGGCCGCGCAGGGGACGAGGTCCCCGTCGCAACGACGCTGGTCCTGCCGGAAATCGACGTAGTGGAAGAGCCGGTGTGCCGGCGCCGCGGCCTTACTGCCCTCGGTAACGAAGACGACGCACCGGCCGAGAGCCAACTCGTCTCGCCCCTGCTGACCGACCGCATCGACTGGATGGCGAAGCACCGATTCAACCGCCTGCTGATCCACTCCGGCCGGTTCGACGTCGGAGACGTAGAACGCCACGTCGTGCCCGAAGCGAAAGTCCGTGGCATAGAGATCGAGTGGACCCACCACAACCTAGGCCACTGGATGCCATCCGACGTCTACGGACGCGAGCACCCGGAATACTATGCCGTACGCAACGCACTACGCCAGCACGACCGCGTACCGCAGCTATGCCTGTGTACGTCCAACGATGCCGTGGTCGACGAACTTGCGCAGAACATACTTGCGTTCTGGGACGACCATGGTTGGGTGGACGTTGTCGGACTGTGGCCCAACGACGGATACGGCATGTGCGAGTGCGACGAATGCGCGGCCATGGACCAATACGACGAGGCGGAGAACCGTGAGTCCGCCTATTTCGCCGGCACGGAAGAGCCGATCCCCGTGACCACCATCGATCGGAACAAGACCAACCGCTATGTTCGCCTCCTCAACCGTGTGGCCGAACTCGTCGTGGCCAAACGCCCCGACGCTCGGATCGGCGGCCTGTTCTACGTCGACATGTTGCGCCCATCGGTGGACTACGAGCTTCATCCGGCGGTGCGTCCGTCGATCGCGCTCTACTGGCGGTGCTCGGCACACGCAATCGACGACCCGAACTGCCCTACGAACAGGTACTTCGCGCGAGTCATCGACGAATGGGATGAAGCCGCACCGGGGATGGCGACCATCTACGAGTATTACATGGGAATGGGGGAGTATTGCTCGCTCCCGTTCCCCATCGAGGAGGCGATGCGAGCCGACTGGCGGACCTTCACGAACAAGAGTATCGCCGGAGGTGCCGTCCAGTCCGGCGGTAGCCACCACGTCGCCTACGCCTGGAACTACGCGGCATTCGCCGCGCTCGCATGGAACCCACAAGTCGACATGGAGCATCTCACCGACAGGTGGTATCGGGCTTCATATGGCCCGGCGGCGGACGCCGTGCGAAGCTGGTGGCAGGCGCTCGCCGACCAGCTGCAGGACATAGCCGCGGGAGAGGGCGAAGAGACTTACGAGCCTCGCCGCCCTAACTGCTACCTGCCCAGCAGACTCAATTTCCCCTCACTATGGGACCAGGAGTTGACCGCGCGCCTCGGCGTCTCGCTCGACCTCGCGCGCGAGTTCGAAGGGCTGAGCCATGGTCAGACACACCGACTGAACCAGATGCGGACGTACCACACATATTGCGTCGCCAGCGCCGAAGCGATCGGGCGGGAGCGCCTGGCCAGGGACGCCGACGAGCCGCTGTCCGACGCGGCACGCGTGGAGATAGTGGATTCGCTTGAGAGGATAGAGGCGTTCGTCAACCAGATATCGGACCCGACCATACTCTGGAAGAGCCAGGTTCTGAAACGACTTGCGCAGATCAAGTCGGCCCACGAAGGGTGAAGCGGGGTGAGGATGGCGCGTCCCGTGGCCTTCTGCGACGCCTACTCGCCGATCATCGCCTCAAGCCACCTGAGTTCGGTCTCGATGCGCTCCCTGGGCGAGGTCATCTCCAGCACTTGCTGGCGGGCCTCCTGCGTGAGATGCATCGAATCGCCGACGCGCCATGACAGGGCCCCAGGGTCAGGCTCGACGTCTACAGGCAAGTTGATGCCCCAGTCGTTGAGTTCGGCGGCCCGTCTGTAGCGCTTCCGAACCGCATCCACCGGCGACGGTGGAACGGCTTCCTCATCGTCATCGAGCCACGACACTTGCGCGACCATATACGGCGCGTCGTTCTGCTCGGGTGAGACGATCCGGAAACGCCTGTGGCCGCGAACGACGATGTTCGAGCGTCCATCCGCGAACTGCTGCAGCACTGCGGTAACGTCGACGGTGCAGCCGATGCTTGCGTGGCTGTCGTCGTCGCCGAACACGAGCCCGAATGGCGTGTCGTGCTGGCGATGATCGGAGATGAGCGTGCGGTAGCGGGGCTCGAATATGTGCAGAGGAACGAGCGTGCCCGGGAAGGCAACGACGCCAAGAGGGAAGATCGCTAGCAGACCGGCACTCGCAGGTGACATTCGAGGCT
>CAZSJP010000093.1:0-720 GCA_964606675.1 uncultured bacterium | reverse complement strand
CCGCCGCCTGAGCCACCTGCGGTGCGCAGACGGTTGAGTGCGCGACGAAGCGCGCCCTTTGCCCTGTCGCTATCGATATCCGCATCCTTGGCGGCCAGGCGTTCGCGAGCGCGTCGGGCGGCTTCCTCCGCTCGTTCGAGGTCGATCTCCTCGCCGAACTCGGCGCTCTCGGCAAGCACGGTGACGCCGGACCGGAGTATCTCGACGAATCCGCCCGAGGTCGCGGCCGTCCGGTCTCCTCCGTCGGTCACACGGAAATCTATCTCGCCCACTTCAAGCGTGCTGACAAGCGGCAGGTGCCGTGGGAAGACCTGAAACGACCCCTCGGCGCCCGGCGCACGCACCATCTCGACCTGCCCTTCGAAGAGGGTGCGGGTCGGAGTGACGATCCTAAGCTCGAAGGTCCCTGGCACGCCTACTCGCCCTTCTTGAGTTTCTCGGCCTTCTCGACGGCCTCGTCAATCGTGCCGATCATCCGGAATGCCTCTTCCGGCATCTCGTCGTACTCGCCGTCGGCGATGCCTTTGGCGCCGCGAACGGTCTCAGCTACCGGGACGTACTTGCCGGCGAGGCCGGTGAACGCTTCCGCGACGAACATCGGCTGCGTCAGGAACATCTGAATCTTCCGAGCGCGCAACACCGCGGTGCGCTGGTCGTCGGTCAGCTCGTCCATGCCGAGAATGGCGATGATGTCGCGGAGGTCTTCGTACTGCTGGAGTA